>SWDL01000064.1 GCA_005116795.1 Nitrospira sp.
TGGCAAACCCGCGCTGGTCCTCCGGTAAGAGGTGGTCTTCGCGCAGCAGATACCCCAGGGCCGCCGGTTTCCGCTTGCGGAGGAAGCGGACCTCCAGCCGGGCCAGACCGGCGTCCGTATTCCGTGTCTGCCTCTCGAGACGGTGACCGTTGACGTCCACGGCAATGTCCTGTGCGTAGGCGGGCCTCAACATCTCGTCGAATAGTGGATCAAAGAGCGGCTGGTAATGGCGGTGCACGGTCTGTTCAATGAACCCTGGATCAAGAAGCGGCGAGAGCGGATTGCGAAGGGTGAGGCGGACGGCGGTGCCCCGCTCGGTCACCAGGCCCGGCGGCGGCACCCACTTCCATGGCGCGCGATGCCGAGACGCCAAATGCCACGCAGAAGCCACATGGGTCTTACCTCGACGCGTTTCTGTCACGACCTCCTGACAGACCAGCAGGCCCAGCTTGATGCCGACTCCGGCAAATCCGATGCCCTCCCCGCGAGCCTTGGTGCTGGCCGCCACATCATGGTAGCGAGCCAGGTCGCGCCGCTGCATGCCCGACCCGTTGTCCACCACCGTCAGTGTCCCCTGAGCGGGGTCTGCGGTGATCGTGATGCTGGTGGCACCGGAGTCCAGCGAGTTGGCGAGGATCTCCGTGAGAATCGTTTCTTCCAATGAGCCGGGATAGGCATCCCGCAGGTCTTCCAGCAGATGTTGGAGGTCAACGCGTGTTTCGCCCATCGGATACCTCTTCGCCTGGAGCATGCGGGGTCGCCACGCCGCGCACCCTACCGCCCGCCCCGCTACGTGTCAAATCAGACAACGCTGGACAAGACCACAGGCTCCTCGATATAAGCGAGGCATGCGCCGGCCCTCAAGACCGCCGATCCATCTTAGCCTTCTTAGCCTTCCCCTCATCCTTCCCCTCATCGCACTCGGCGCCACCGGAGTCTTTCTCGCGAATGCCGTCTGGGGGGAGGACTTGAGGCATCCCTTCGGCGTCATGCTCGACGGGAGTGGGTTGGACACCCCGACTCGAATTGCGACGGCACGGGAACTCGGTGTCGGCATCTTTCGTCCCTGGGACATCATCCTGGATGAATGGACCGGCAGGCACGGCGACACGGAGGCCTTCTTGAAGGCCGGCTTCACGATCATCATGACGGTCCGCAACAACGGGAAAGGCGGCCCACCGCCCAAACCCACGTCACCCCCGAAAGATCTCGACGCCTACAAGAAGACGCTGGGCGAGGTGATCGAGACCTATCGTCCGGAACTCCTCGTGGTCGAACACGAAGAAAACTCCGGGCTGTACTACCTTGGCACGCCCAAGCAGTATGGCGCGGAGTTGAAAGCGGCCTGCGAAGTCGCGCACAGCAAAGGCATCGCGTGCACGAACGGCGGGATGGAGAGCAGCCTCGTCGCCACCCTTGTCTGGAGCCGCTATCGCGACCGTCATGAAGCCGCGAAGGCCGAGGATTTCCTACGACGCACCTCGGCCCAGTCGCAGCAAAGGATGCTCCGCACGATCGACGGACAGCGGCGCATCGGCGAGGCGATCACCAAGGGAAAAGCCCTGCTCGCCGAGTACAAGGCGGCGGGAATCGACTACGTGAACTTTCACTGGTACATCCCGGACCCGACGGCGCTGGCGGAGACCGTGGTGTTGTTGAAAGCCGCAACCGGGTTACAGCCGATCACCAATGAGATCGGCCTGCACGATGAGGATCCGGCCACGGTCGCGCGGCTCATGGCGAAAGTGCTGGAACTCCGGTTGCCCTATGCGCTCTGGTTCAGTCTCGATCGTCCGGATGCGAGGGCCCTGCACAATCCGGACGGCACGCTCCGAGCCACCGGGCTGGCCTTCAAGAAATTTGTCCAGGAGAAATGAAGAGGAACCGCCGCGATGGAATCCCCCCGTCAGGAGGCCGACCGCGGCGCAGCCGAGGAACGCCGGTGGATCGACGGAGATTTTATTCCTGTCACCACTTGGCTGGAGGGGCCTTCGGTTTCGGCATGTCGACAATGTCCTTGAGGCGCTGATCCCGCTCTGCCCGAATCGCTTCCAACCGTCGCCACCGGCCCCAGGTCCACCATCGTAACCGTTGAGCGAACGTCACGGTCGGCGGGGGCACATTGCCGGCCGTCTGATGTTGGAACTCATATCCCTTGCCCGATTCTTTCTGCTCGAAATAGCGACCATATTGATGGTCGTACAGGCCCTTTCCCTCTTGTGCCATCGTGACGCGACGCTCCTGACCGATCGGCCTAGACTATCAGAGGTTGGGCCTCGGCTTCCAGTTCTTTCCTCAAGAGAGTAGCGTCCAAGGTGGATCGAATGCCGTCCCCTCGATATTCGACGGTCCGGCTTTCTGACGGCGGTTCGGCTGTGCTACCCTCGAACTGATGGATGCGCGTCATCAACGGCTCCGCGTTCGCTCCGCGACCGCGCTGATGTTCTCGACAGTTCTTTTCGCCGCCCCGGCGTCGGCCGGAAGCCAGGCCATCCCGAACGATCTGACAGGAGCGCTTCAACAGGTATCCGGCGTTCGTATGCACCAGATGGTCGGCGAGCTGAGTGCGTCGGCGTTCCGGGGTCGCCAATCCGGCACGGACCAAGATCTACAGTCCGCGCGGTACGTCGCGGACCAGTTTCGGGCGCTCGGCCTCCGTGAGGGCGGCGACACAGACCTGCCTTCCACCACAAGCCCGAACCGATTCGCCATGACCGTTCCCGTCCCCGTGACCCGGATCACCGAGGCCCCCCACCTAGTCGTTTCAACCGATACGGGCACTCTGAGCGCCCAGCACGGGACAGATTTTCTCTCCATACTCGACTCCCCCGCGGTGAAGGTGACCGCCCCGCTGGTCTTCGTCGGCTACGGGATTTCCGATCCGGCCGGAGGATTGGACGAGTACGCGGGGATCGAGGTGAGGAACCGGATCGTGATGTTTCTTCGTGGCAAGCCGGACCGTTACCCGATGCCGGTATCCCAGGCTGAGAAAGAGCGGCTCGCCCGTGAACGGGGGGCCGTCGCCTATCTGACGGTGACCGGACCCGTGATCGGCGCCTACGAAGCCAGGCGCGGCCCGACCGGCAAACCCATCGGGGCCTATGGTCAAACGACCGAAGACCTTCGCCTTCCGGGAGGCTGGATCAGCACGGCACTGGGCGAGAACATCCTGGCCGCACAGGGCCGCTCATTGCGAGACAGCCAGAACCTCCTCAATAATGAGCTGCGGCCCCAGTCGTTCGCGACGGCAGCCCAGGCCACGCTCACCTGGGAGAGCCTGCACGAGACCGGCGTCCTCTACAACGTCCTCGGGCTGATTCCAGGACGCGACGGCCCGGATGAGAACACGATCGTGATCGGCGCGCACCGCGACCATCTGGGACAGCAAGGGTCGCTCATGTTCCCCGGCGCCGACGACAACGCCTCGGGCACGGCCGTCCTCTTAGAAGTGGCGCGGGTCCTCACAGGATTGGGCATCACGCCCAAGCGGTCGCTGCTCTTCATCTCGTTCAGCGGGGAGGAGCAGGGGCTGATCGGATCGCGGCTGTATGTACGCCGAGCGACACGCCCGCTCGACAAGACAACGGTGATGATCAATATCGACCATGCCGGGGTCGGAAACGGAAGGCTGACGGTGGGTGTCACCGGGGTATCGATGGATGTCGCCAGGGAGGCAGGCCGATTGGCTCAGTTGGAAGACAAGCTTGATGTGTTCGGGTTCTTCCCCGGGGGGGATCATGTCCCGTTTAAGGAGGCCGGCGTCCCGACCATCACCGTCGTCACTTCCGGCCCACATCGGGATATTCATCAAGCCACGGACACGGCCGACAAAGTGCAACCGGCCATTTTGGAGACGGTGGCTCGCTATGCCCTGGCGGCCGTCTGGCTGCTCGCGCAGCCCCCTGTGTCTCCGACACAGACAGGGATCGAAGCACGGCCCCCTGCCGAACAGCCGGCCGCTCGGTAATTCTTCATAGCACGGCACCCCCCGATGACCCCGTCTCCTCTTCGCGCCGGGACAGTCTCAGCCTGATCGCCCCCCAACATTCGTGGTACTCGTGGTACTCGTGGTATTGACAAAAGCCCGTTAAGTTGCCACAGTCCTCCCGCTTTCGAGACCCACAACCTGCATTATTCATGAAACTTTGTGACGCCCCACCCTTGCCTGGCTCAAAGGATTCAACCAACCAGCGATTGAAACTGTGAGATCCCTATTACGGCTCCTGTCGATGTCAATTCAGGCTGCGTGTGAAGGAGGTCTGTCTCGATGAAACCAGTTATGGGAGGTCTTCCAGCAAGGAGGAGTCGATCGGCGGCAAGGGAGGGAGTTGTCGAGGAGCCGAAGGGAACACGACAGGGGAACTTCCACTTTGATTGGCACCCTGAATCAGACCGATGGTTTGCTGCGGCCCCAATGTCATCACGCCGCCGCTCCAGGCTTGTCCACCCGCAGCACGAAAACTGTACGTCTCGAATAAGTTGAAGGTGTACACATAGCCTTGGATGCCCTGGTTGTCGACATACAAGTTCCCCGGACCGAAGTAGCTGAACAGGGCTCCGACGCCGCCGGACAGGCCGCGGATTCCCGACACCGCCTGAGCCCAGGCCGGAACCTCTGCGCCCAGCGCGAACAGCGCCGCAAAAAACATCACGCGCAGGGTTCGCCCAACTGCGGAAGAATCCGCTCGTTGGGAGAGTTTTGAAAATCGGCTCATCGGGTGACAGCGCACAAAGAATCTTGTACTATTATGCCGCGCTTCATGAATCGAAGCAAGGGAAGCGATCTTCGAATGCGGGCGATCCACTTCACATTCCGAGCCGCCCTGGTAACGGGGGGACTTCTCGTCGGGCTCATGTTCCCATCCTTCTTGCTGTGGGCTGCCGAGCCTGCGCCGGCCGCCCCATCCCCTACCGACCGCCGCCAGGGGCTGACGCTCATCGAGGCGGTGGCTCAGGCTTTGGAGAGAAATCTCGATATCTCCGTCAGCCGTCAGAATAAAAACATCCGCCTGACAGACATCATCTTCGAACAGGCCAAGTTCGATCCGACCGTCAGCGCCAATGGGCAGTACGGACGCCAGGTTTCTCCGTTGAATCGTCCGGTGTTCGGGTTATCCGGCGCGGCGCTGTCGGATATCCAGAAGTTCGACCAGAACAACAGCCAGCTCACGCTGGACATGACCCAGAATCTGTTGACCGGCGCCAACTACGACATCAACTTCGCCCCCCAGCGAACGTTTGTCGCCGGACCGACCACCTTCTTGTTCAACCCGAGCTGGTCGTCCGGCCTGGCCGTAACCCTGACCCAACCTTTGCTGAGAAATTTCGGGGTGGAGGTCAACCGCACCTTCATTCAGATCGCCCAGAACAACGTGAAGCTGGAGGAACAGATCCTCCGCGATCGCATCCTCACGGTCGTCGCCGCGGTCGAGCAGGCCTATTGGGAACTGGTCTTCGCCTATGAGAACCTCAAAGTCGCCCAGGCCGCCTTGAAGGCCGCCGAGGAACTCCTGGCCAGCAACCGCGCCAAGGCCAAGGCCGGGGTGATGTCGATTGTGGACGTGCTGCAGGCTGAAGCTGCGGTCGCCTCCCGGGTGGAGCAGGTCTTGATCGCCGAGAAGGCGATCGGCGATCAGCAGGATCAGTTCCGCCGGCTGCTCAATCCGGCTGAGGAAGAACTTCGGGCTGAAACGCGCATCGTCCCGCTCGATCCGCCGGCGAAAACCCTGGAGGCCATCAGCCTGACGGAAGCCATCGACACAGCCATTGCCCGCCGACCCGAGATTCTCCAGGCCGGCAAGAATATAGACACGAGCCAACTCAACGTGCAGTTCGCCAAGAATCAGATGCTGCCCAACCTGTCGTTCCAGGGGACGGGCGGGATGGCCGGTCTCGGCAACGATGTGGGGAATACGCTGAGTCGCAATTTCGGCGGTGATTATTACAACTACGGAGCAGGCTTGGTGCTGAGCTATCCACTGGGCAACCGCTCAGCGGTGAGTCAGTACAACAAGCGTCAGTTGGAAGCCAAGAATGCGGTGTCCACGTTGCAGAATGTTCGGCAACAAGTCATCGTCGGCGTCAAGGAAGCCGTGCGGCGCGTCCAGACCGATTTCAAGCGGATCGAGACCACGCGATCGGCCCGGATCATGGCCGAAAAGCAGCTCCAGGCGGAACGCGAGCGACTGAACGTAGGGCTCAGCACCACCCGCTTTGTGCTGGATTTCCAGCGGGACCTGGCCACCGCACAAGGCAACGAGCTGCGCGCGACCGTCGACTACAATAAATCTCTCTCGAATCTGACGCGCACGACGGGCACCACACTCGAGAAGTATCGAATCGAGCTGCAGCAATCCTGATCCGGGGTTGTGCCGGACCATCTCCCCTCACCCATTCCAAACCATGCCGTGGCATCCGGCCGTCAGACCCTTGGGTCACACCTTGAGCAGAGCGCCTGGCTGGGCCTGCTGCCGGTTATCGCACCAGGTCTGTACTATGCCATGCCCTTGGAGTGGCAGGCGATCCGCCTCGTGCAGTTTCTTCCGCAACTCCTGGCCTACGCTTCCTTTTTAATCTGGCTGCTCCGCAATCACAGCCCGGTGGAACGCCTGGGACTCGCCCGGCCTCTCCGCTCAGAAGGTCTGCGCTGGGGACTCCGGATCGGACTCGCACTCGGGGCGATCAATGTGTCGATCATCCTGCTGATCGTCCCCTGGCTGGGGTACGACATTCAGTTTCTCCGAGAGACCCCCCATGCGCAGGCGCCCACCTGGCTGATGCTTCCCTGGCTCATTATGCTGATCGCCGTCGGCGTGGAACTCAATTTCCGGGGATTCCTGCTGGGCCGGTTGCTGATCCTTGCGGGCTCCGTCCCCGCCCTCCCCTCGTCAGTCGCGCAGGCCCTCGCCATCGGGCTGTCGGCCCTGGTCTTTTCTTTCGACCCCTTCATGGTGGTAACCTTTCGCCATCTGCATTGGATCGCCCTGTGGGACGGCGTGGTGTGGGGCATGCTCCGGGTCCGACTGCAGAACCTGTATGCTCCCATCGTGGCGCACACGGTGGAAGTCATCGTGATGTACTCCGTGGTGAGAGCGGTACTACACTAGGATTGCATCATTGACTCATTGACGATTGATTCATTGTTTGGCAATGAGAAAATGATTCGATGATTCAATGACTCAATTCTGATGAACCCCTCCTTCTCCTGCCATTTGGTCAACGGGCCTTTCGGCGACCCGGGTCTATTCGTCGAGGTCCGCTGGTCCTCGCGCGCGCTCTTGTTCGACTTGGGGGAAAACCATGCGCTCGGCCCCAGGCGACTGCTGCGCGCCATGGACGTGTTTGTCTCCCATACACACATGGATCATTTCATCGGGTTCGATACGTGGCTCCGCGTCGCGCTCGGCCGGGGCAAGACCTTGCGTCTCTATGGCCCACCCGGACTGATCGACAACGTCACCGGCAAACTGCGCGGCTACGCCTGGAATCTGGTCGATGGCTACCCGCTGACGATCGAAGTGCGGGAGTTCCGCGAGCAGGAAACCCGAACAGCCGGATTTCTCGCCACAGAAGGGTTTCGCCCTCGTGATCCGGTGGTGGCCCCTGCCACGCCACGATCCGCCCACGCATCCTTTGTGGTCCTGGACGATCCCATGTTCACGGTTCACGCCGTGGCCCTGAACCATCGCATCCCGTCGTTCGCCTTCGCCGTTCATGAGCGGTTTCACGTCAACATCAAGAAGGAACAGCTCCACGCGGCGGGTCTCCCGGTCGGCTCCTGGCTGAAAGATGTGAAACAGCACCTCTGGGACGGGATGCCGGACGAGCACCGCTTCACGGCCTCTCTCTTTTTCGAGCATCGGCGGGAAGAGCGGGAATTTGTTCTAGGAGAGGTCAAGGAACGCTTTGTGACCCTCACGCGCGGACAGAAGATCGCCTACGTGGTCGACGCCAGGTACGATCCGGAGAACGAAGCCAAGATCGTCGAACTCGCGCGCGGAGCCGACCAGTTCTTTTGCGAGTCGCCCTACCTGGATGTGGATGCGGCCAAGGCGCAGGACCGGTATCACCTCACGGCGCGACAGGCCGGGCTGATGGCGAAGCAGGCAGACGTGCGGGAGCTGGTCGTGTTTCACTTTTCGCCCCGCTATACGGGGCGTGGCGACGTGATCGTGCGGGAAGCCATGACCACCTTTCGGGGCGGATGAAGGCGGAGACGAATGGGAGAATTCTGGAAGTTCGGCTTCATCATCATGAGCCTGAATCGTCTCGGAATGGCCCGCCGACGCTCTCGCATCGACGGGCCGCTCTATCTGATGAAAGCCATCAGGGAAATTAATGGCCCTTCACCGCGTCCTTCATGTCTTGGCCGGCAGCCTTCATCTCCTGACCCGCCGCCTTCACTTCACCCGTCGCCTCCTCCGCTTTGGCCTTGACGGCTTCCTTCTTGCCCTTCACCGCCTCTTTCTTCGCCTTGATCCCTTCCTTCATCTTGCCCACTTCGCTGGCGAAGGAGAGCGCGCCGACTCCGAACACGAAGAACATCGCTGCTGCGATCGCAACACACTTCCGCATGAGAGACCTCCCTGTAAGTTGACCGGCACTCTGCACCGACCGCCGAATTGGCGTCGGTCATTGTGCCTCAATCGGCAGGCGTCGTCTAGGGTGTATTTGGGGATACGGGCCGACGACATTCAGCGGCCGACGCGCCGCGCCGGATCAGCGGCCCTTCTTGGCGGCCTTTGCGGCGCGCTTTTCCATCATCGTTTTAGCGGGCTTCTTCTTCGTCGATTTCTTCTGTTGCATACCCTTGGACATCGCGGACCTCCTGTGATGTGTGGTGGAGTGATGTGTTGTCGCGGCGTCATCGCCTCCCCTTCATACTCCAATCATGACGAGAATGGAAGGGGGCGCGGGAATTCCTTCCGGCGATTCCTTGACTCACCGTCATCAGGGGACTAAGCTGAGTTCGTGGGAGGAGTTAAACGCCCCGAGGGAATATTGGATGAACGGGGGTCGAGCGCTGCGGATGGTGTGCATGCCCAGCTTGACTGGGAAGCCTAAAGTCCCACCAAGATCTCCACCGTACCTACATCTCCTCGGTAGGTGCGTGTACTCCTCCCACCCTAATCCGCCCTGGTCGTGATTCGGCTTGCGCCATCCCTGAGCCACCGCGAACCTCCACAGAAAACCAGACCACGCCTGACCAAATAGAGGAGAATGTCCGTCTTCGGCGAGGCTCCTCCGTCGATTGACTTCCTCCTCCGCTCACGGTAAAGCTTGAGCCGTTAATCACGGGCGCCGTCTGATCGAAGTTCGACGATACGGACAGGGCGCGGTCACACCTTGTTCATCACAGAGAGGCTACTATCATGAAAAACGTTGAAATGACGGTCGAGGGGACGATGCTGACGATCAAGGTGGATCTATCCAAAGAATTCGGGCCCTCGGCGTCGGGGAAGACGACCATCATCGCCTCGACGGAGGGGAATGTGACCATCCCTGACCGCGAAGAAAAAGTCGGGCTGAACGTGTACCGGAAAAAGTGAGGGGACGAGGAGCCCCCTGGGCCCGCTCCTCGCCTACGCGTGGGTCTTTCGGAGGTGACTGAAATGAAACAGCGCGATGGCCGCAGCGGTCGCCACGTTCAGTGAGTCGACCGCCTGGCTGATCGGCACGTGGAAGCGGAGACCGGCCAAATTCAGCAGATCCTCCGACAGCCCCCGGCTTTCATTGCCGAGCGCCACGAGGGCCCGCGGGGGAACCGACTGAATCTGTCGAATGTCTTGGCTGCGGGCTCCATGCGGAGTCGCCGCCATCAGCACACAGTCGGCCTGAATCAAGGCCGCCGGATCGGCGCCGGAAAAAATCGGCAACGACATGACCACGCCCGCCGTGCCACGGACGACTTTCGGATTCCAGATATCGACGGAGTCCGGCGAGAGCCAGAGGGCATCCACCCCGAACGCGAGCGCCGACCGGATCAAGCCCCCGACGTTCGTAGGGTCCTGCAGCCGTTCCCCATACAGGCCGAAGAGCGTGGGCCGCGCTAAGATGGCTGACTCTTTCCAGGTCGGCTGTCGCACAATCGCCAGGATGCCCTGTGAGGTGCGCACGTCGGAGAGGGAATCGAACTGTGAAGCCCGCGCCTGGTAGAGCGGCGTGGGTCCCCGTTCCAACGTGCGGCGATGCGCAGGCTCGCACTGCTCCAGATAGTCGAGTGTCACAACGAGGGTCAGCAAGGCGGACGGATCGGCCTGCTGCAGCTCTTTGATCGGTTTGTCCCCTTCCAGCACGAAGGCGCGATCGGCTTCCCGGCGCTTGCGATCTCGGAGCAACTCTCGAATCTGCGTGGCGTTCGCCGCCGGCAAGGGTGTCAGGGATGTCGCGGGCGGCTTCTTCATGTGCGTCGAGTTCCTGTCATTGGCGGACGGCTCGTCAACTCAGCCTCCCGTTGCACGGACCGAGTCGATCTGCGTATCATGCGCGATGCCCCTCGGCAGCACGCTCCAAGCCTGGCGGCTGACTCGCCGCCTTTCGGTCGAGACCCTGGCCACACACTCCGGCCTCACGGCGTCCATCGTGGAAGGCATCGAAACCGGCGACCTGGATCCTCCGGCGTCGTCGCTGGATCGCTTGGCCAGGGCTCTGGGCATCCCCGTCACGTGGCTCTTTGTCGACCCCTCGCAGATCACCCTCTTGACCACCGACGGCGATGGCGATGCGACCGGCACGCCCTCGGCCACGCCCGATCCGGTCATCCAACAGATTCTCGACGCCGCGCGCCAGGACCGCACCCTCTTCGTGCTCCTGACCGCGCTGCTTCAGAGCGGCGAGCCGAAACTCCTGACCGCCGCCGAAGCCAGTCTCCGCAGCCTGGTCAGGCAAGCCCGCCGCTCATCCGTGCCGTGGCAGAGCCGCCCCTCCGGGCATTTTGAGCCGCCATCGGACTGAAGCGGTCATTAGGCTGAAGTTCCTCAACC
>SWDL01000065.1 GCA_005116795.1 Nitrospira sp.
AAGCGCGATGAAAACGGCTTGACAGGCAGAGGGTGTTTCTCTATAATCCCTCTGCTCCGAGCCTGAGTCACTTCTTCGGTACCGAAGAAAACGAGACGAGTACGTATGCCGACAATCAATCAGCTTGTCAGACGTGGACGGATCCTGGTCACCGGGAAAACAAAAAGCCCAGCGCTGGCGAGATGTCCGCAGCGACGGGGTGTGTGCATCCGGGTGTACACGACCACGCCGAAGAAGCCGAACTCAGCGCTGAGAAAAGTGGCGCGTGTGCGCCTCACGAACGGGATGGAGGTCACGACCTACATCCCAGGGGTTGGTCATAATCTGCAAGAGCACTCGATTGTGCTGGTGCGGGGCGGTCGAGTGAAGGACCTGCCAGGCGTGCGGTACCACATCGTCCGCGGCGCGTTGGATGCGGTGGGGGTGGCAAACCGGAAGCAGAGCCGCTCCAAGTACGGCGCCAAGCGACCTAAGTAATAATTTCGAACAGCGACGACGTCGGAAGGGTAAGGCGGAATGCCGCGAGGAATACAATTCATACAGCGTGATGTCGCGCCTGATGCGCGGTTTCACGACAAGCAGGTGAGTCGGTTTATTAATGTCTTGATGTCCAAGGGGAAGAAGAGCACGGCGGAGCGGGTCTGCTACGGAGCGTTCGAGGTCGTCCAACAGAAGACCGGTGGGGATCCTCTCAAAGTGTTCAGGGCCGCAGTCGAGAATGTCAGGCCGGTCGTTGAGGTCAAGTCTCGGAGGGTCGGCGGGGCGTCCTATCAGGTGCCGGTGGAGATTCGGCCCTCGAGGAGGATCTCGTTGGCCATGCGATGGATCACCGAGTCCGCGAAGGCCCGCGGGGGGAAGACCATGGGGGAGAAGTTGGCGGGCGAGTTGATGGATGCGGCCAACAATGCCGGCGCCTCGGTGAAGAAGCGGGAAGACGTGCATCGCATGGCCGAGGCCAACAAAGCCTTCGCGCATTATCGCTGGTAGTCGTCGGTTGCTGGTGCTGCAGTATGGGCCGCGCAGACTCCTGGGGACGGTTCCTGAGTTGGAGTGAGCCCCAGAGGGTGGATGCGTAGCCCTGCAGCACGTGTGTGTTCAGGGGAACGATCGTGGCCAGGCAATATCCGCTCGAGCGAACCAGAAATATCGGCATCATGGCGCACATTGATGCCGGAAAGACGACGACGACCGAGCGCATCCTCTATTACACCGGCGTCTCCCATAAGATGGGCGAGGTCCACGATGGCGCTGCCACGATGGACTGGATGGAGCAGGAGCGGGAGCGCGGGATCACCATTACATCGGCCGCAACCACCTGTTTCTGGCGCGATTACCGCATCAATATTATTGACACGCCCGGGCACGTCGATTTCACGATCGAAGTGGAGCGGTCCCTGCGCGTGCTCGATGGCGCCGTGACGGTCTTCGATTCCGTCCAAGGCGTGGAGCCGCAATCCGAGACCGTTTGGCGACAGGCCGACAAGTACCGCGTCCCGCGGATCGCGTTCATGAACAAGATGGATCGGATCGGAGCGGATTTCTATGCGAGCGTCCAGTCGATGGTGGATCGGCTGGGAGCGACCCCGGTGCCGGTTCAACTGCCTGTCGGTCGGGAGGCGGACTATCGGGGCTCTGTCGATCTCATCAAGATGAAGGCCTATCTGTATGATGATGAATCGCTCGGGGCGAAGTATCAGGTCGCCGAAATCCCTGCGGACATGGCTGAGCTGTGCAAGAAGTATCGGGACAAGATGATCGAGTCCGTGGCGGAATTCGATGAGCAGGCGATGGAGAAGTACCTTAATGGCGAGTCGCTGACGGAGGAAGAGGTGATGCGTGCCGTGCGCGCTGGCGCGATCGCGATGAAGGTGACTCCGGTCCTGTGCGGCTCCGCGTTCAAGAACAAGGGCGTGCAGTTGTTGCTCGACGCTGTGGTGGATTTTTTGCCTTCTCCGTTGGACGTTCCTGCCGTGACGGGTAGTGAGCCCTCGAGTCAGAAGGAATTAAGGCGGCAGGTCTCGGACGAAGAGCCGTTTTCGGCCCTGGCCTTCAAGATCATGACTGATCCGTTTGCCGGGCAGTTGACCTATTTCAGGGTCTATTCCGGAACGCTCAAGACCGGGACGTTCGTCACGAACGTCACCAAGGGATCTCGGGATCGGATCGGCCGCCTGCTGAAGATGCACGCGAATAAACGGGAAGATATCGATGCCGTCTATGCCGGAGATATTGCCGCCGCGGTTGGTCTGAAGAATGCCACCACGGGCGACACC
>SWDL01000066.1 GCA_005116795.1 Nitrospira sp.
TGCCATCCGGCGTGGATTTGACGCACTTGACCGTGCCTTCCTTCACGATGTGGAAGTATTCGGTCGGGTCGCCTTCACGGAAAATGAGGTCCCCCTTGCCGTACTGCGTCTCCGTGAGTTCGCGGAGGACACGTCGGCGATCCGCTCCGGAGAGAATGTTCAGGAGGGGAATGCGGTCCAGATTGTCGGCGTGAGGGGATCCGGACCGATCATTTGATGATTTGCTTGGCTGTTTCGACAATGGATCGTGCCCCGATTCCAAAATGGTCGACCAGCTCGTCGGGCTTGCCGCTCCGGGGGATCGCGCGGACGGCCAGCTTGTGTACCACGATCCCTTCGGTGCCGACGGCGCTGAGGACCGCGTCTCCGAGACCGCCGTGGGCGTAGTGATCCTCGACCGTGAGGATGCGCCCCCTGGTCGCGGTTGTGCAATCCAGTAGAGTCGCTCGATCGATGGGCGCCACGCTGTACAGGTCGATCACCCGAGTTGCGATGCCGGCGGTCTTCAACTGATCGTGCGCTTTCAGGGTTTCGAACAGCGTCACCCCGGCCGCGACAATGGTCAGCACGTCGGATCCGCTGTGGCGGAGGACCTTGCTGCCGCCGATCTGGAATCGTTCGTCTGCACCATAGATCACCGGGGACTTGGGACGGCCGGCCCGGAGGTACACCATGCCCCGGTGGTTCGCGGCCGCTTCCACCAGCCGGTACATCGAGGTGGCATCGGACGGATAGAGCACCACGACCCCCGGTTGGGCGGCCATCATCGCGATGTCTTCGAGCCCCATCTGCGAGGGACCGTCTTCGCCGATGCTCACGCCCACGTGGGTGCCGACGAGCTTGATGTTGGCCTGGCTGATTGCGGCCATGCGGATGAAATCGTAGGCCCTGGAGAAAAAGGCGGCGAAGGTGGCGACGAAGGGCACCTTGCCGCAGGCGGCGAGGCCGACGGCGGCGCCCAGCATGTTTTGTTCGGCAATGAAATTTTCGAAGAACCGATCCGGGAACTGCGTCCCGAATGTGTCGGTGTAGGTCGAATTTTTCACATCGGCGTCGAGGACGACCACCGATGGGTTGACCGCTCCCAGAGCGGCCAGCGCGGCGCCGAAGGCTTCCCGCGTGGCGACCGAGTCCGTGGTCTTGTACGACGGCGCCGCCATGGCTTTCGCGGGTGGAGGTCCGGGAACCGCGGCCTGCGGACGGGTGATATCCAGCACGACGGAGGATTGCACCAATTGCCGGGTCAAGGCCTCCACGGCCTTGTCCATTTCCGCGCCCTTCTTCAGCGCTTTCCCGTGCCAGTCTGCGCGATCCTCGGCAACGAGAATGCCCTTGCCCTTCAGCGTCTTCGCCAGGACCACGCTGGGTGTGTCTCTGGTGAAGGCCGCCTCTTGAAAGGCGTTGATCAACGCCGGAATGTCGTGCCCATCGACGACGATGGTATGCCATCCGAATCCGCGCCACCGGGACCGATAGGCTTCCATGTCATGTTGCAGCATCGTGGGGGCGCTCTGGCCCAGGCGGTTCACATCCACGATGGCGCAGAGATTGTCCAAGGCGAATTGGCGCGCGAGCTCGGCGGCTTCCCACACTGAGCCTTCCACGGATTCGCCGTCGCCCATCAGGACGTAGACGCGCGCGCCGGACTTGTCCAGCCGCTTGGCGTTCAGCGCCAAGCCAATCCCGGCTGATAGTCCCTGGCCAAGTGAGCCCGTGGCCACGTCGACGAAGGAGAGACGGGGAGTGGGATGGCCTTCCAGGTCCGACGACAGGGTGCGGAGCTTCAAGAGATCGCCGGTGTCGAAGAGGCCGGCTTCAGCCCAGGCGGCATAGAGCAGGGGAGCGGCATGGCCTTTCGACAGGACGAAGCGGTCATTGGCCTGGTTCCGAGGATTCTTGGGATCGTAGCGCATCACGGAGAAGAAGAGCGTGGCCACGATATCGGCGGCGGAGCAACAACTGGTCGGATGGCCGCTCCCGGCCTCGCTCGTGGCCTTGATGCTGTGGATGCGAAGTTGCGCAGCCTTGTTGGACAGGGCGGCGATCAGGGCGTCTTGGGTGAGCCGGGTTGACATGCTGTCGATCTCCTTCGTGGCAGGATCGTCCCGCGCCAGTTGTAACAGGAGAGAGCCGGTCAGTCAATCAAGCGGGGGACAAGGGCTTCTGGACTCGGTTGACAGGGTCGGGGGGCTACGTTACGATGCCGGCCAATGCGTCACCAGGGCGCGGAATTGTTCGCACGAAGGAGGCGGTCTGTGGGAGTCAATGCAACAAAAGTGGATTCATCGAGCTGGGATTCGCAGGTGATGAAGGCCTCGGAACTGGTCATGGTGGACTTTTGGGCGGTGTGGTGCGGTCCCTGTCAGATGGTGGCGCCCATCGTCGACGAGCTGGCGACGGAGTACACCGGCAAAGTGCGGGTGATGAAGCTCAATACGGATGAAAATCCAGAGATCGCCGGGCAATATCAGGTGATGAGCATTCCGACCATTCTGTTTTTCAAGAACGGCCAGGTGGTCGAGAAGCTCATCGGCGCGCGGCCCAAGCGGGCTTTCAAAGAACTCATCGATTCACTGCTCTCGAAAAGCTCCGCGACAGCGTGAGGCGGCAGACGTCCGGGAGGGGCTTGGCCTCCGCCCGGTCGTCACACGACGTCCGTTGAGCGAGATCCTCCCTCCATGCGAGGACCATGCTGACTGAGCTGCGCATTCGCAATTTTGCGCTGATTGAGGAGCTCAGCCTCGAATGTCACTCCGGATTTCACATCCTGACCGGCGAGACCGGCGCCGGAAAGTCCATTCTCATTGATGCGATCGCGCTGCTGATCGGAGGGCGCTCCTCGCTCGACCTGATCCGCTCGGATGCGGATGAGGCCGTGCTCGAAGCCGTCTTTTCGATCCCTCCTGCCCACCAGCTCCGTACTCAATTGCGAGAGAACGGAGTGCTCGCCGACGGCGAGACGGAACTGATCGTCCGACGGGTGATTTCCAGGACGGGACGGAACCGCGTGACGCTCAACGGGCAATTGACGACGGTCCAACTGCTCCAGGCACTGGCGGGAACACTCGTCGACATCCATGGGCAGCACGATCAGCAGTCGTTGCTTTCGGCCCAGGCGCAACTGGATATCGTGGACGCCTTCGGCCGGCTCGGCGATCTGAGGAGGGACTACCGGCAGGCCTACGAGCGGTGGCAGGCCCGGCGGCGGGAGTTGGATGACGCCCTCCGTGC
Source organism: Nitrospira sp. (assembly GCA_005116795.1). Lineage (GTDB taxonomy): Bacteria > Nitrospirota > Nitrospiria > Nitrospirales > Nitrospiraceae > RSF151. The sequence continues at coordinate 3,232 of SWDL01000066.1, forward strand.
GCTGGAGCAGCGGCGTCAGCAAGAGGATCTCCTTCGGTTTCAGCACCAGGAACTCACCGATGCAGCCGTCGGCGAGCGCGAGGAGGCGACGCTCACCTCCGAACGGCAACGGCTTGCGCATGCCCAGCGGCTCAGTGAACTGAGCCAGAGGGTCTACGAGCTCCTCTACGGAGAGGAGGGGGCGGTGGTCGGTCGACTGACGACGGCTCGGCAGAGTCTGAAGGACCTGGCGGCGATTGATGACACCCTCAGGTCCTGGGGCGAGATTTGTGAGCGCGTCTCGGTGGAATTGCGCGATCTGGCTCGCGAGGCGCAGGGGTATGCGCGTCAGTTGGAGCAGGACGGCGACCGCCTGCATACCGTGGAGAGCCGATTGGATCTGATCCAGCGCCTGAAACGAAAGTACGGCGGGAGCGTGGAGGCGCTCCTGACTCGGCGGCAGGAGCTCTCGATGCAGCTTGCCGATCTCGATCAGGGGGAGACGCGCATCACGCAGTTGCGGACGGCGGTCGAAGATGACCGGTCCTCCCTCGCGCTCCTGGGTCAGAAGCTTGCGAAGGAACGGAAGCGGGCCGCGTCCAAGCTCGATTCGCGTGTCGGGGAGGAGCTCGCCGCGCTTCAGATGAACCACACCAGGTTTCAGGTCGAGCTGCACCTTCTCGAAGGGGATGAGCCCTACGGACCGACCGGGCCACACCGCGCCGAGTTCCTGTTCTCCGCGAATCCGGGTGAGCCGCGGTCGCGTCAGGGGGCGAGCTGTCCCGCGTGATGCTGGCGATGAAATCGGTGTTGGCGGACACGGATCACGTGCCGATCTTGATCTTCGACGAAGTGGATGCCGGAGTCGGCGGCGCCGTTGCGGCCGTCATGGGCCGCCGGCTGAAAACCTTGTCGCGGTATCATCAGGTCTTCTGCATCACGCATCTTCCGCAGATTGCCTCGCAAGCGGATGTGCATCTCTTCATCCAGAAAAAGGTCGTGAAGGGACGGACCGTCACGCAGGTCCGGCGCCTCGATGAGGCCGGCCATGAGGCGGAAGTCGCCCGGATGCTGGGTGGTACCGAGATTACGAAGGCCGTGCGGGACACGGCGGCCGAAATGATCGAGGCCGCTCAGCGGTCGAAATAACTACGAGGGAAGTGTGGCAGTGCGGACAGACGCGGCCTGGACCGATGACGAGGGGCCGCAGGCCGCGAGGGCGCGGGTGACCGGCTCCGCCACCTCAGGATCGAAGCGACGGCCGGCTTGGGCTCGAATCTGTTCCACGGCATGGGGGAACCCTGCCTCTATGCCTTCCGGCTGTGTGACCAACAACTGATCGAAGACATCAAGCACGGCTACGACCCTCGCCAGGAACGGGATCCCATCCCCACGCAGTCCCTGCAAGGACTCGATCCCATCAAAGTGTTCGTGGTGACAACGGATGATTTGGGTGACGTCCGTGCCGAGGTGTGTCGCGACGGCCATCCCTGCGCCCAGCTCATGATGGGCGTTGGTCTGCGCCTGTTCCCACTCCTCAAAGGCCCAGGGAGAGGGCGACAGTCGCGTGGAGAGCGCCACGACGCCGAGGTCGTGCAGAAACGCGCCCAAGGCGAGCGTTCGGCGCTCGGCCGGCGACAGGGTCATCTGTTGCCCGACGACATGGGCGTAATACCCGACCCGGCAGGAATGAGCGAACAAGGCCCGGCTCCGTGCCTCCAGCAGATCTGAAAAGAGCCCGGCATACTCAGAATAGTTCGGCGCCGGGACGATATCCTGTTCCCCGGACGGCAGGAGCGTTCGGTGCCGCTCCAGAAGGCGGAGCCAGGCGGCCTGAGCCTGTGGCTCATCGGCGAGCTGTGCGCCCGACTGCGACAGATAACGCCGGAACACATCGAGCCGCCGCTTCTTGTCGGCCATCTGATGGACGATGGCGACCAACTCGGCCACGTTGAACGGCTTGAGGAGATAACTGGCGGCGCCGAGCTGAAAGGCGGACACGGCGGATGACAGACTGCCGTATCCGGTGATGACGATGGCTTCCACTTCGGGACGAACGAGCCGGAGATCTCTGAGGACATCCAGCCCTGGACGATCCGGGAGTCTGAGGTCCAGCGTCACGAGATCGACGGGCTGGGCGGTCAGGGCTTCCAATGCGGCGTGGCCTTGGGCCGCAGTCAGGATGGTGCAGAACGGGCGTAGGATGACCGACAAGGCGTTCCGGGGGCCCGCCTCATCTTCAATGATCAGGACGGTCGGCTTGTGCGGTTGTTCTATCATTATGATAACCCTAAATGATACCCCTACAGAGGGGACATACATACGCGGAATGTACCTACTTGTCAAGCGCACCTTCGATCGATGTCCTCACGCGCGTCACGCCTCACGCCCAGCTCTTCCTGCGCGAGGCTCATCGCGTGGGGCGGCGGCGCTCAATGGGCGGCGCTTGCGCTCTGCGGGGCGGATCGACGGGGAGGTTGACGAAAAAGCTCGTTCCTTGGCCCGGCCGGCTGGTGACCTCCAGGTAGCCGCCGTGGTCTCGTACGATTTGATGGGCGATGGCCAATCCCAGGCCGGTGCCTTCGCGTTCGGCGCTCTCGTGCTTCGTCGTGAAAAAGGGATCGAAAATATGTTCGAGAGTGTCGGCGGCAATCCCGCAACCGGTATCCGTGACTTCAATCTGGACCCAGGCCTCCGTGCCGTGCTTGGTTGTCCGGCGGGTCGCCACGGTGAGACGACCGGTCCGGCCCGCCATGGATTCAACCCCATTGATGAAGAGGTTCATGAAGACCTGTTGAATCTGGTGGCGATCCAGCGTGACGAGTGGGAGTCCCTCCGCCGGCTGCTTGGTAATCTGGAGCGAGCGGTCCTTGGCGCTGACGTCGAGAAAGTGGAGACTCGACGCGACCACCTTGTTCACGTCTTCCCGGCTGAACTGGGGCTCCGCCGATCGGGCATAGTCGAGGATTTCGTCGATGAGGCGCTCGATGCGGGCGACGTCCTCGGCGGCCACCTGGCTGAAGCTGGACATGAACTCGGCATCGTCTCGGCGGTCGGGCGCCAGCGTGATATAGGTCTTGATGGACGTGAGCGGATTGCGGATCTCATGCGCAAAGCCGGCGGCCATCGTCTCCGCGGATCGCATGCGATCGCTTCTCCGCATGAGCCGGCGGGTCTGCCGACGTTCCTCCCAGAGCAGCACATTGTCCAGCGCCAATGCGGCACAGAGTCCCAGGAGCGTGAGCCGCTCGGTCCGATCCGCGGATTCCGCCGTCCCGCCGTCCCGTGAACCACAGGTGCAGAATCCCAGCAATCGTCCACGGGTGAGCAGCGGCAGCACGACGGTCGTGTCGCTGGGAAAGAGGGCTGCACCGGGGCCCAGGGATGAGACGGCGAGTGGGCCTTGCGAGTGGCTCAGCGGCAGCAGTTGGTCGTGCTCGGTTGAAGCGGGGATGGTCTGCCCCTGTGGGCTGGAGGGTCCGTGGGCGGCGAGGAGGGCGTATTGTCCGTGCTCTGTGTCGAGGACGTAGAGTACGGCGGTCTCGGCTGCGGCGGCAGCGGCACAGGCTTGAACGATGAGGTGTCCCAGCTCCTGCCGATCCTGCGTGTCGCCGAGTGCCTTGCAGAAATCCGCCACGGCTGTGAGCCCGTTCTCCATGGGCATCGATTGCGTCCTTGCGATCGTCTTACCGGACCGACTTTTCAGCCACCACGACCAGCGCCTGCTCAGCCAGGGCCGGGTAGAGACGGGGATGCGGGGCGCCGCAGGCCTTGAACAGGTGCAGAAGCCCCTGGCGGTCGAAAAACCGGAACATCCCGTTGGCTTCAGTTTCCCGGATCACCCCCCACTGGGTCCAGAGCCAGCGGGCTTCTTCGATCGCTTCCGGCCTGGTCGCCCGTTGCAGCACGCTCAGAAAGATCGGAGACAGGTCGGCGTGCTTGGCCAGCACGGTCACGACGAGCCGACCGCTCGGAGCCAGCACACGCATGAATTCGCGGAGCGTCCCCATCGGATCACGAAGAAAGCTGAGGGTCAAGTTGCACACGATGCGATCAAACTGCCCGTCACGATACGGCAGCGGCTGGTCGAGATCGCCCACCATCAAGGACGATCGGACCAGCACATGCGGATACTGCGTCGTGGGGAACTTGCTCCGAATTTCATCAGCCACCAGCGCCAATTGCCGTTTCGCCTGTCGGGTCGCATTCCGCGCCACATCGGGGCCCACGTAGGTGGTGGACCAGGGCGTGCCTCCCGTCGAGGTCCGGTGCCGATAGGCATGATTGAGCGAGAGCAGCACCCCGAAATCACCGTGCCCGCAGCCCGCGTCCAGAATCGTGCCGCCCTTGTCCGTCGCGCCGAGCAGGCGGTAGAGGTGATCGTATAACCGCCAGAATTCTGAGGATCGGGCTGCCGTATGGAAATGATCAAGGTATGTCTGCCAGAAGTCAACCAGAACCTGTTTGGAGAGGCTGTGGCGTTGACGCGAACGGAGCCGTTCGAATTCTTCCTGCCGGACGGGAAGGCCCGGATCGGCCGCCGTGACTTTCCCCTTGGGGGCCAGGGGATAGAACCGCTCGACGCAGCAGGACACGATCTGGCGCAGCAAGACGCGGGCGGTCCGTGGGTTATCCCGGAGCCGGTTCGGCGTATCGACCAGGAGCAATAGATGGCGCAGATTGGATCGCAGCGCGCCCTGGACTTCCTTGATCTGGTTCAACTGAACCCAGGGGTCGCGTTCCGCCGCCAGAAAGATCACCGGGGTGTGTATGAGCTCGGCGTCCTTGATTGTCTCGCGGAATCCCGCAAGCCCGTGGCTGATCGCGTCGCCCAACCACCGGTCCGTATCGACCGTGAACCCCAGAAGATTGGCATGCCCCAGCCTGGCGCCTGCGTGGTACCCGGCGATGAGATCCTCATGGTGAACGTCCTGCAGAGTGGCCTGCACGTCCACCACCCCGGCCAGGACCACCAGCAATTTGATGCGTGGCTCGGACGCGGCGGCTTTCAGCGCGACGCGCCCTGAGAGGTTGTGCGCGATGACCGCCAAGGGGCTCGCCGGCAGCAGCCGTTCAGCCAGATCGACGACCGCGTGAAGGTCCTGCTGCATGCCGCTCAGCGTCGTCCGTTCCATGGGGCCGTCGCTGTTCCCCACATGACAGGTGTGATCGTAGCGAAGGACATGAAACCCGTTCAGGCAGAGCCAATAGGCCAGCGCGACATAGTCACGCTGGGTCTCGCCGAATCCCGGTGAGATGATGACGGTGGGAGAACCGGGAGGCAGGGGCTTGCGGGGATGATCGTGGGAGAGGGCGATGTGCTGGCCGACCTCGTTGGTGCAGCCCGCCGCGACGGTGACGACCGCTCCCTCGTGGGCGGGCAGGAGTCGCGTCACGAAGTCCCGCATCCGCTGGTCGCTGTCGGAGTCCCCGTGGAGGAATCGCAGACCCACGCGATGGTGGGGCGGGCCCTCTTGACGGAGCTCGGTCGGGAGCTTCAGATCCTGGGCCGACCAGACCACCTCCGCGAGCACAGTCACGGTCTGCCGGACGCCTTTGCCGCTCCGGGTCGAGCCTTGGATCTGTGGAGAAAAGGTGACGTGCGCGCGGGCGCCCACAGGTGCTGCCGCCGGTGGGAGGGACAGGCAGCAGCCGGTGGCGGAGAGGTTCGCCGTTCGTCCGGCCGACTCCTTGAGAGTGGGGGCCGGGCCGCAGAGTTCGAGTCGGACCGACATTACCACATTCCCGCGCTCATGGCCGCGGCGTTCCGGAGTCAGACTTTGCGCGAGATCGCCCCACCTCGGGGATTCTTCCTGCTCCGGCTTGAGATTTCCGTACAGGCTTTCAGAAGGTCCCGGCGCCGTCTCGGGACCTGATGGAAGCACGGTGACGGTCACCTGGAGTTGGACCGATTGTTCCGTGAGCCCTTGAATCATGGAGGCCAAAATCTGTTCTTCATAGGGTCCAAACGGACCGAACTCAATCGCGAGGCCGGTGACAGGGAGCCTGGCGCTGTCTGGTGAGGGCTCTCCCCACTCGCGCATCCCGCGGACCATGCCGCGCAATTCGAAAATGCCGACCTCGCTCTGGAGACCGATCTGGACCTGTTGCATCTCCACGACCGGGACCGGTTCCGTCACCGTCAGGAACAGCCCGCCCAGGCCCAGGTTCCGCGTCGTACCGTCCCAGGTCTGCGCATCAAGCTGTAATCGTGTCAGGAGTTCACAGGCGATCCGTGCTGTTTGGCGACGATCAGACGATACCGGGATGGGGGGCGCCGGTGGTGT
>SWDL01000067.1 GCA_005116795.1 Nitrospira sp.
TCGGTTGCCGACACCACGCCGGTATTCGAAAAGATCCTCGAAAGCTGCCAACGCCTATTCGCCACCGACGAGATCGGCTTATTGCTGGTCGGCGAGGACGGCCTGTTGCATATGGGCGCCTTCGGCGGATTACGCGGGACGATGATCGAGACCTTCAAGAAAGCGTTGGAACTCCACCGGGCGGTGGGCGATGAGGAAGGATTGGCTGTGACCTACGGTCAGCTCGGCAAGACGTACCTGCTCGCGGGACAACCGCGGCAAGCCGAGCGCTGCCTCAACAATGCCTGCGAACACTTCATCAAGCTGGGAAACGGCACCGGCGAAACGGGCGCCTTGCGCCTGTTGGCCGATCTCTATGAGCAGGAGGGCGACCTCCCCCCGGCGATCCGCTGTCTCGAACGGATCACCCAGCTCACCCTCGCCTATCGCCTCTCCCATTCTGAAGCGAATGCCGCCCGCCTCACGCGCCTCCGGCAGCAGGCCAGCGGCAGGATGTGACGTGCGCGATGCTTATTGCCCTTCCCGTTCCTACACCTCACCACCGCCCACTCACCACTGCACCCGCTGTAGGTGCGACCATGCTTCGTCCTCCTCCGGCCGGTTCCAGTCCTCGGCAAGTGCCGCTTCACTGAGCAGCGCACTTTCGGGTACCCCGGCCACTGGACATTCCTCCAAGATCATAACCAGTGCTCGCCGGGCTGCAGGAAGATGGACGGGCTCTAGCCGTCGCACATTACCGTGCTCATCAATCACCGCTTCGACCGTTCGGATCATCGTTTATCCCTCCTTATTCCCAGTATACATAAAGCCGGCCACACCTGCCTAACGATAGAGGTCAGCGACGGGAGCCAGCCGCCGGTGACGTTGAATTTGTCTCTGAGCGAATCGGCTGGCTCCCGTTCGCTGCACCGTCTGGTTCGACCCTTCGATTATTCATAAGACTGTTGGGTCTGACTTGAACACGATTCGGATCTGCCTTCGGTGCGTACTCAATCCCACATCGCATCAAATCGAGCTGAGTATAAACCTCAAGTCTTTGTGCTGGCGGCATCAAGGAATACTTATCTGCGATATCCGTGCTTGATGCGGCAACGACCTCAAAGAAGCGCTGGCATCTGTTCCGAAATATGGTCTCGCTTGTGCAGGCCAAGAAAACGAGCTCAGCAATTCCACCGACGAAGAAAAGAATCGTAGCCAAAGACTGGTCCAAGAACGCCTTGTAGCCGGGGCCACGCAGATTCAACAGATGTTCAATTTCGAGGTAGTTTGCCCAAATTCGAAAGTCGTGAAGATAGTCGAAAAGGGTGTAATGTTTCATGGCGCTCCCATCGCGAGCATGGTGGCGGAATACGCTGAGTATCCAGCGATACGCTTCCGCAGGAGAGTGGTTGGGGGGCCTTGGATGCCGAGCGTAGTTAAAGCGGACCTGACGCGAACGCAACTGAGGGATAGCACGAACGTCCTGGCGCCTGTTAGGGCAGAATGCAACGTTTAAGGGGAAGTGCCAGAGCGTTCGTTCGAGCGGTCGAAGAGCACAACTCTTGAAATTCCTCAGCGTGGCACCATGCTCCTCAAGACGAAATACGGGTTGCTTCAAGCGAGTAATGGCACGAAGGAAGAAATAGATGGCGTAGTACGCTGTTGTGATGCGCCAAGACGGAAAAAGGAATCGAGTTGCTGTTGCCTCTTCGTTCGTGTTCACATCTTGGAACGAAAGCCCAAGTGTTGATGAGCGAGGTGGAAAACTGAAGGCCAGTTCGTTGTACCATCCCCGCTGAAGGTCTTGCCAAACCTTATCAGCTACGGTCCCGTTCGTGGGGCGAAACTCCCTCCGTGTGTCCCCGAGGCTGATCTTGTTCTTGGAGATGTAATGCGCCAGGAGCACATCGAGCCGAAACCTCTTACGTTTCAGGTCCTCTGGATCGCTGTATGCGGCCTTCAGCACCCATGAGATCTCGTCCAGAATCGAATGCCACTTCGAGTATCTGCTGATCTCTGGAGGCACGTACGTTCGTGTTGGACGTGCGAGTCGCGCGTGAAGGCGAGCCAACAAGAAGGCCGAGTTCTCGGCGTAAGGAACGAAAAGTGTGCCTCCGCTCCGGACGACTTTCAAACGTCCCTTACGTATCCAGGTCCGAACTGCACTTTCTGAAACTTGGATATGATCAGCAACTTCACCCAGAGTCATGCCTGGGGAAGGTGATGTTGATGGGACTGCGGTCGCCATTACGCTTTGGTCTAACTAGTAAGTCTGCTGCGGCCTTTGCAGCATAGCGAAGCAACGTCAGCAATTCGTTGGTAGGCAAGTCTACTGCAAAGTCCACCGCTTATCCACCACGTCACCAGGTTCCACCCGCCGGGATAGACTGCAAATTCAGCAACCTATCCGGCTATCAGCCCGCCGCATATCTCGGCCACGACCTTCCTGGTCACAATCAATCCGCGGGGCTGCTGACCCCGCCTCCACTGCCGGGTGGCGCCGGCCGCCGTTCCGCTCACGGCCACCGAACTGAAGGGCAAAGTGACGGAGATCGGTTTGGCCGAGCTGCGGGATCAGCTCGTGCAGGACGCGGCCTTTTATACCGTGCATCATCTGGCGGCGCTCCGCCGTCCGGCGACGACCACAACCGCCGCCATCGATTCGGCCCCGCGATCCGAGTCCGGCGACACAAGACCCTACGACTGCCGCAACTTGCTCAAGACTCCTTCTCCGTGGGCCGACTCCCGGCCCCATGCTATAGTGAGTTCCCATGCCGCTGATCTGGTGTGCGATCTCCAGTCATGGATACGGGCATGCGGCCCAGGTCGTTCCGGTGCTCAATGCCCTCGCGCATCATGTGCCGGACCTCCACGCCGTCCTCCGTACCCAGGTGCCGGCGAGTTTCTTTTCACATCGCCTGCTCCTGCCATACACTCTCAGCCCGATGGCCCTGGACATCGGATGCGTCCAGGACGGTCCCTTGACGATCGATGTCGCCCGTACCTGGGCCGAGCACCTCCGGTTTCATCGCGGCTGGAATCAGAAGCTCGACACCGAAGCCAGGGCTTTGCGGGAGGCACAGCCCGCCCTCGTGCTCTCGGACATTTCTCCCCTGGCCATCGCCGCCGCCAGACAAGCCGGCATCCGGGCCGCCGCCATCGGCTCGCTCACCTGGGATGTCATCCTGGAACCCTATTTGACGCAGGATCCAGCCGAGCGCATGGCTCAGACGGAGGTGTTGGATCAGATCCGCGGCGCCTATGCTCAGACAGAATTGATGGTGCGATTGGCGCCGGGACTCCCCATGCCGGCCTGTCCCCTGGTCAAAGATGTGGGTCCGCTGGTCCAACCGGTCACCGCGAACCGCACCGGCCTGCGCCGGGCGGTCGGAGCGGCGGCGGATGAACGGGTGGCGGTGGTCGCATTCGGCGGCATTCCGCTCCGTGCGCTCCCCATCGAGCGTATGGAAGCCATGGCGGGATGGCAGTGTGTCGTCAGCGGTCCTGTGCCGGCCGGATGCCGGCGAATCCGCTCCGCCGAGTCTGTGCCCTTTCCATTTGGAGTGACCCTGGTCTCAGGCGATCTGATTCTCACCAAGCCCGGCTATAGCACGATCGTTGAGGCAGTGCGTCACCGGACGCCGGTCGTGTATGTGCGGCGGTATAACTTTGCGGATGAAGAAGGACTCGTTCGGTACCTGCACCGGCACGGACGAGGAGTCGAGTTAGAATCCGGCGCGTTTGCGAAGGGGAACTGGGAAGAGGCCTTCGACCGGGCCGTTCGTCTCGATCTTCCCCCCGAAGGCCCACCGGAGGCTCGCGGTGCGATCGACGCCGCCGCGCTGCTGGCGGAATACTTCTAGTCCCGCCGGGGCGGGTGCCTCACCCAACCCCGGCGCGCGGGCCTGCTTACATTCCTGTGACAATATCTTTCTTCATGGGTCCAAGTACGCTCAAGAGCTCGCCCTGCTCACGAGAGGGCACCTTGAACTTGCTCAATGTCGCCACCAGATCGCCCACGAGCGCATCGAATTGACTGCTGGTAATCGCCATGCCGGCGTGGGTGGCTTTCATGTCCCGTCCCGTATACTTACAGGGTCCGCCGGAGGCTTCGCAGACCTGATCGACCAGCATCTGCTTCAGGCGCGGGATGTTGGCGTTCGCAAACTTGCCGTTGATTCGGCTGTCGGCCGCCACCCGGGCGACAAAATCATCGACCACGGCGGTGATGGCCTCTTTCTTTCCCAGCCGATCATAGAGGGAGGCCTGCAGGCCCTTCTGCATGGCGCCGCCGGATGATCCGGTCTCCGCGCAGCCGCTCATCACCACCATGATCCCCATCATGACCCACCCTGAGATCTGACGCATCACGCTCATCGGTCCCCCTCCACGTTAAGCGATCCTCCCCATGAGGCCGCTGACTCTCTCTGCTCTCCGAGACGCCTCCGACGCCGACAGGCTGTTTCTCGCCCTGCCGCCGATGTGTCCCCGGTTCCGTCCCCTCTACGAGGTCGGCAGGGAATCGGATCTCTTGTCGCATTCCACCCATCTTTTTGCCGGGATGTCACGTAGAGTGGTATTATGCAACCTTCAATTAAGATTCGGCAAGATTGTCTCCCGTCGGTGTCATGGCGCAACCGGAAGCTTCACAGACCCCCTCTTCGGCATCGGTCCCGTCGTCCCTGCTGGCTGCCGCAGCCAAGGGCGACCAGCAGGCCTTCGCACAACTGTACGACGCCACGAGCTCTATCTTGTTTACCTTGGCCCTTCGGATGCTGGGAGATCGGGACGAGGCGGCGGATCTGCTCCAGGACGTCTACGCGGAGGTCTGGCGGAAGGGCGCCCGGTACGATCCGGCTCGGGGCACTCCGACGGCCTGGCTGATTACACTCACCCGCAGTCGCGGGATCGATCGCCTGCGGTCCCGCGCAGCGAAGGGAGGCCGCGCGTCCGTCTCGCTCGAGGACTCGCCCGCAGCCGAACAGGCCGCCGGGGACGGTCCGGGTCCCCTCGATCAGTATGCGGAGCGTGAGCTGAGCACCGCGGTCACCAAAGCCTTGGGCGAGTTGCCCGACGCTCAGCAGCAGGCCCTGGAGCTGGCCTACTATGAAGGGTTGTCGCACACGGAAATTGCCGATCGACTCAAACAGCCGCTCGGCACCATCAAGACTCGCATCAAACTCGGCATGGACAAGTTGAGAACGACGTTGCAGTCTCACTGGGAGCCCCGATAGCCGGATGGCGCACGAACAATTTGAAGAATCGGTCCCGCTGTACGCCGTCGGCGCGCTGGAGAAAGCGGAACGGCAGGTACTCGAGGTGCATCTTTTGAGCGGTTGCACCGCCTGCCATGCCGCGCTCAAGAGCTATTCCGCTGTGGCCGGCCTGCTTCCCTATGGGCTCCCCCCCCACTTGGCGCCGGTAGAACTAAGGGCAGGCATCATGGAGGCCCGTTCGAAATCCCATGCCCGGTCAGAATCGCACGGGGCAGCCGTGAAAATCCAGGAGCCTGCCGGGAGCTGGCTGGCCGACATGCTGTCACCCGGTGGGCTGCGTCCATCGTGGGGATTCAATCCGGCGGTGTCGCTGGCGGCCGTGCTCATCGCCATCGGGGCCATTGCGTACAGCGCGTATTTGCGATCCCAAATGACCATCGAACAGGATCAGATTCTGCAGGTCCAGACCGCGCTGCAGGAGGAACATCAGCGGATTGCCGCGGCCCAGCAGCACCTGACCGCGCAACACCAGGAATTGTCCGCCTTGCGCGATCAGGTCGGGTTCCAGACCGGAGAAGTGGAACAGTTGAAGGCGGAACTCGCCGACCGCGAAGAGCAAGTTGATCAATTGCAGACCCACGTCGCGCAGCAAGGCGGCGGGAACAGCGAGCTCCACAAGGCCCTCGCGCAGCGGGACGAAATTCTGGCGTTACTGCGCGCGCCGGACGTGACGGTCGTGTCGCTGGCGGGTCTGCTGGATGCGAAAGCCGCGGGCGGCTTCATTCTGTTCGATCGCTCAACCCAGAAGGCGCTCTTCTATGCCTTCAATATGCCCGCGCTGCCGCCGGACAAGACCTATCAGCTCTGGGCGATTCTGGATAAACCCGTCAGCGCCGGAGTCTTCCCGCCTGATCATGGACAAAAAACCCGGGGGATGGTCCGCGGCCTTCCCGATCCCGCCAAGATCACTAAGTTCGCCGTGAGCGTGGAGCCGTCGGGAGGCCGGCCGCAACCGACGGGCGCCATCTATCTGATGGGACAATTGTAAGCGATCGCCCTTCCGTCCCGGCACGAGACCGCCCCGAAGATCCCGCCCTAGTAGACCGACAAAGTGGACCGACAAAGAGGATGCAGGAACCGGCTCTTGTGATAAGATAACCCGCCGCGACGGATTGATTGATTGTTGAATCAGGGACCTCCAGGGTGGACACCGATCACGCCTATATGCAGATGGCCTTGGAAAAGGCCAAGGTGGCTCCGAGTTTCGGTGAAGTGCCGATCGGCGCCGTGCTGGTCATGGACGGCCGGATATTGGCCCAGGCCCATAACTTCCGGGAGATCCGACAGGACCCGACGGCCCATGCGGAAATCGTGGCGATTAGAGAGGCGGCCGCTCGTCTGGGAAGCTGGCGGCTCACTGGCGCCACCCTCTATGTCACCATCGAGCCCTGCGCCATGTGCGCC
>SWDL01000068.1 GCA_005116795.1 Nitrospira sp.
CGGCTTTCGCGGCGTCCACGGCTCTGGTAGCTGGAGCGTGTCCTGAACGGTCTTCCACCAGTCGATCCATTCCTGTGCCCACTCGGTCCGATCCGCCAGGGTCGACGTCTCCCAGTCGTGCATCTCGCTCTCATGCCGGGTGAGAATCCACAAGGAATTGATGGCCGTAACGGCCACAGACTTCTCTTCGTCCGATACCAGAGTGATCAAGACCGGGATGACGGCCTTCTCCCGCACGTAGCGGGCTTCAAACGCCGCGGCCTTCCGGAGCGCCGGCTCCGGGTCCTTCGCCAGCGCCTCGATCGCCGGCGGCGCTTTTGGAGGATCCAGCCGAACGGATACGCGCAGGGCATGCTCCCGCACGCGTGGAATTTCCGTCGCCGACTTGGCCGTCTCGATCAACGAGGGCACGGCGCCGGGATCCTGGATCATCAGCATCGTCTCGATGGCGTTGTAGCGGACCCGTGGGCTCGGCATGGCCAGGGCCTTCGCCAATACCGGAGTCGCGCCTGGGCCGAGATGCACGAACTCGCCGATCGCCCGGAACTCCTGCTTACCCTCCAGCAGCGGCAGCAGAGCCTCGGCGCGCTTGACGTCCTCGGGCCCGAGCGCCTGGGCTAAAGGTGGGACCGTGCCCACCGGCGCCGCCTCCACCTTGGGCGGCGACTCATAGGGCATCGACACGAGCATAGACGGACCAGGATGCTCCGTTCCAGCGTCCGCCCCGCCGGCCTGTGGCCCGACGAGCCACACCAGCATGCCGACCAGAACGGCGCCGACAACGTTTCCACTCATCATAGCTCCTCCGACTTCGTGCTCCCCGCGACTAGGCTTCCCCGATGATCTTGATTTCATCCTCTTTCTTGTGGACGAGCTTATAGAGGACCGGCAGCACCAGCAAGATCAGGAAGGCCGATGTCAGCATCCCCCCCACGACGACACGGGCCAAGGGCTGCTGCGACTGGGCGCCGATCCCAGTCGCCACCGCCGCAGGCAGCAATCCGATGCCCGCTGCCAGCGTCGTCATGAGCACGGGCCTCATCCGAGACTCCGCGCTGGTGAGGATCGCCGACGTGAGATCATGCCCCTCCTGGAGCAGATCCCGAATACGCACGACCAGGATCAGCCCGCCCTGCACGGCCACACCGAAGAGTGAAATGAACCCCACCGCCGCGGAGATACTAAGATCAGTCCGCGTGACCACCAACGACAGCACCCCGCCGATAAGGGCGAACGGGACCGTCGCCAGCACCAGCACGGCATCCTTGAAGGAGTTCACGGCGACGTAGACAAGAAACAACACGAACACCAGGCTGATCGGCACGATCTTTGCCAACCGGTGCTTCTCGTCTTGCAATTGATCATACTCCCCGTGCCACTCCATGCGGTAGCGCTCCGGCAGCACGATCTCCTGCTTCAACCGTCTTTGGGCCTCCCGGACCGTGCTTTCCAGATCCCGTCCCCGCACGCTGAACTTGATGGGAATATATCGTTCGTTGTTCTCGCGATAAATGATGAAGGCCCCCGTCTGGGTCGAGATCGCCGCCAGTTGCTTCAAGGGAATGCGGGCGCCCTCCGGCGTGTTGACCTGGATATTGCCGATCGCCTCTATGTCCTGCCGGTACTCCGGCAGAAACCGCACCACCAGATCAAATCGCTTCTCGCCCTCGAAGACCTGCGTGCCCCCCTGTCCGCCGATGGCCGCCTGCACGACGGCGTTGACGTCGGCGACGAGGAGACCGTAGCGGGCGCAGGCGGCCCGATCCACCTGTATCAACAGATTGGGCTGGCCTAGAATTCGAAAAATTCCCAGGTCTTTGACCCCGGAAATCTGTTTCATGACGTGCTCGATCTCAACCGCCTTGGTCTCCAATATCTTTAAGTCCGACCCGAACAGTTTGATCGAGTTCTCGCCCTTCACCCCGGACATGGCTTCCTGAACATTATCCTGGATCACCTGGGAAAAATTGAACGAGACGCCGGGAATCTTCGCCAATTGCTCCTCGATCTGCTCGATGAGCCTCTCCTTATTGGTCACCTCGCGTCGCCACTCCTTCCGCGGTTTCAGATTGACCAGAAATTCGGCGTTGAAGAAACTCGTCGGGTCGGTTCCGTCGTCGGGGCGCCCCAGTTGTGACACCACGCCCGAGACCTCGGGAAACTCACGGAAGATCCCACGCACGTCGGAGGTCAGCCGGGCCGCCTGGTCGAACGCAATATCCACCGGCATGGTCGCACGCACCCACAGATTTCCCTCTTCGAGCGCCGGCATGAATTCCCCACCGAGGAACGGCACCATGGCCAGGGCCACCACGAACAGCGCCAGGGCGACGCCCACGATGAGGGTGGGATTGCCCAGCGCCCATTTCAAGGACGCCATGTAGGTCCGGCGGAAGAAGGCGACCACGCGCGTGTCCTTTTCCTCCACCTCGCCGGTCAGCAACAGAGAACAGATCGCCGGCGCCAGGGTAAAGGCCATCAACAAGGCGCCGGTGAGCGCGAACCCGTAGGTCAGCGACATGGGGGCGAAAATTTTTCCGGGCACGCCGGTCATCGTGAACAGCGGGATGAACGCCACCACGATGATCGTCGTGGCGAAGAAAATCGGCCGGCCGACTTCTCGGGCGGCCCGCAGAATGTGCATGGGAACCGTCAGCCCGGTTGATTTCCGATGGGCGAGATGCGCGAAGATGTTCTCGACCATGATCAGCGTGGAATCGACAATGATGCCGAAGTCGATGGCGCCCAGCGAGATCAAATTGGCGGATTCCCCGACCAGTACCATCATGCTGAAGGTGAACAGCAGGGCCATCGGGACCGTCAGCGCCACGATCATCGCCGCCCGGAAATGCCCCAGGAACACATAGAGGATGACGAGCACCAGTAGGATCCCGCTGATCACGATGTCCAGGACCGTCTCGATCGTGGTGTGAATGAGCGTGGTCCGGTCATAGAATGTCTTCACCTGCACCCCCTTCGGGAGTTTCCAGGTGTTCAGCTCGTCGACCTTGTGTTTGACCCGCTCCAGCACCGGCATCGCCGGATAGCCCCGTTGCAGCAGCACGACCCCTTCCACCACATCGTCGCGGTCATCGATGCCGACTTTGCCCAGCCGGATCCGATTGCCGATATTGACCTTCCCCAGGTTCCGGATGAATACGGGCGTTCCTTCCTTTTCGGCCACCATGACGTTCTCGATGTCGTCCAGGCTGTCGATGAGGCCCACGCCGCGGACATTGTGGTTCTGCGCGCCGATGGACAGATAATTGCCGCCGACGTTCGCATTGCTGTTGGACAGCGCGGAGGAGACCTGGGAGAGGCTGACCCCATAGCTCAGGAGCAGGCCCGGATTCAGATCGACGTGGTACTCCTTGGTCGTCCCGCCGAAGGCCGTGACATCGACCACCCCGGGCACCCGCTTGAATTCCCGCTGGAGTTGCCAGTCCTGAATGGTCTTGAGATCGGTGAGCGAGACGCCGTCCCCCGTGAGCTCGTACCGGAAGATCTCCGCAATCGCCCACCAGGGAGACAGGGTCGGCCGTACGTTGCCCGGGAACGTCACCATTCCCAGCCGGTTGAGGACTTCTTGTCGGTCGAAGAAATACTTCGTATTGAAATCAAAGTAGGCCTTGACGTCGCTCAACCCGAAGATCGACAGCGAACGGATATCCGTGAGTCCGGGCATACCCGTCAGCGCGACCTCGACGGGAATGCTGATCTGACGTTCGATTTCCTCGGCCGACCATCCCGGGTTCTGGGTAATCACTTCGACCATCGGCGGCGACGGATCCGGGTAGGCGATCACATCCAAGGCATGGAACGCGTAGAGGCCCCCGAAGAGCAGCATGAAGCCCAGGACACAGACGAAGACCCGCTGCGCAAGGGCGAACTCGACGATGCGAAGAATCATGATGGAATACGAGACCCGGGGCGAGGTGCGAACGACGGTGTCATGAAGCGGGTTCTTTGATTTCCTGCCCTTTGATCAAGACCGCCCCCTTGGTCACGATACGCTCGCCGGACGAGAGCCCTTCCACGATCCGGACTTGCTCGTTGGACGCGGGGCCGATCTTGACCGGGCGACGAATATACCGGCCGGCCTCTTCCACCACGTAGACAAAGGTCTTGCCGTCCACCTCCAGCACGGCTTCCTTCGGGACGGTCAGAAAATTCGTGGCCTCGCCCACTTCAATGTGGAGACGGGCGAACATCTCCGGCTTGAGTCGATGGGTCGCGTTGTTGACCCAGGCCCGGACCTTGATCGTCCGGCTCGTGGGATCGACCACGTCCCCGACGGCCGCCACTGCCGCTGCAAAGTTCTCACTTTGATAGGCTTCCACCGTCACACTCGCCACCTGGCCGACCCGGACCAGATCGAGATCTCGCTCGTAGACGTCCGCCACGACCTGGAGCCGCTCGAGATCGGCCACGGTAAACAGCACCTGGGAGGCATCGCCGCCCACGGATTGTCCCGGCGTCACATTCCGTTCCACCACGGTGCCGGCCAGTTGGCTCTTCATCTCAAACCGCGCCGTAATCTTCTGTTGCGCGAGCGGTTTCCCCAGCTCGGCGGCCGGAACCCTGAGCGACAGGAGTCTCTCTTTGGCGCGACGGAACTCCGCCTTGGCCTTGACCAGGTCGTTTTCCGCCTGCTTGTAGTCCTTCATCGGCAAGGCCTTATTTTCGTAGAGATCCTTCGCCAGTTCATAGGCGCGGGTGGAATACTCCAGGTCCGAGGCCTCCTTCACGAAATCCGAGTAGGCGGCACTGATGTCCGGACTGTCGATGACCACCAGCACATCCCCGGCCTTGACGTGATCCCCCAGCTTGGCCCGCACGTCCAACACCCGGCCTTGCAGGGGGGAGGAAATTCGGGAGTAGCGATCCTCGCCGTAGGCCACCTTGCCCGACAACATAAGCGTCGGCTTGACGCTTGAAGGGGCGACGACGGCCGTCTGGATCCGACTCTCAATTGAGGGCTGGCCCGGGGAGGCCGGTTTCGTCGCTGGCGTGGCGGCATTCGACTCGCCGGGGGTTTCCGAACGTCCACAGGCGGCGAGAAGACAGGCTAAGGTTAAGGCTGAGGTTGAGGCGAAGAGCCAGAAACGGGTAGCGGACAGAACCCTTTCGAGCCCTCCCCGAGCTTCTACCTCAGCCTTAGCCTCAACCTTAACCTGATGCTTCATGATGCGATGTCCCGTCCGACGGCGCTCTCGAGGAGGAACACGTTCCGCTGATAGTTAAACAGGGTCTCGATATAGTTTTGCTGGATCAGGCGGGATGTCCGCGCGGCATCCAGCAGATCCAGAATCGTGGCCCCGCCCCGCTCATAGGCCCGTTCGACGATGGTCAGGGTCGAGCGGGCGTCATCCAGCACGCCGGCCCGGTAGGCCTCCACCAACCGGCGGCTGTCCACCAGATTGCGATAGGCGATTTCAACTTGGTTCTCGGCTTGCACCAATGTTTTATTGAGATCCGCCTCAGCCATTTGCACGGACACTTCCGCCTGGGCGATGCCGCCTTGGTTCCGATTGAAGAGGGGCAACGGCACCCCCAAGCTGAAGCCGAGCTGCGTCTGATTGTCCGGCCCCCTGGACCCTTGAATCGCCAGCCCGGTCCCCGCGGTAATATCCGGAATGCGATAGGCCTTCGCCAGTTTGAGTTCGGCCTTTCGCTGCGATTGCGTCAGCCGTTTCACCCGAATGTCCGGCCGTGACTCCATCGCCGCTCGACGGAGGGCCGCGATGTCGGGGTCAACCGGCCGATACTCCAGTTCGGTCGTCAAGACGGTCTCGACGCTGGCCGAGAGGCTCAACAGCACGCGCAGATCCGCACGAGCGGCGTTTCCCTCCTGAATCGACTGAATCACCTGGGACTGAAAATCCACCACCTGCAACCGGATCCGGATCAGATCGACTTCTGCAATATAGCCCTTCTTGAACCGGATCGTGTTCACTTCAAGGATGCGGGCGAACCGGTCTCGGTTTTCTTCAGCCAGGGCCAGACGGCGCTGCGCCAACTGGACCCGGAAGTAGGCGTCCTTCACCGTGAAGGTGAGCTGCCGGACCGCGTCTTCGAAGCCGGCCTCGGCCGACTGCGTCCCGTAGGCCGCGCTCTCGATCCGATAGCCACGCTTTCCGGCCATCTCAAACAACTGTTGGATCTGCGGGTAGATCTGGCCGGAACTCCCGATGGCCTGGTTGTTCGCCAGCGAGCCGAGCGTCCCGATACTGAGTACCGGATTCGGCAGCAAGGACGCTGTGATCTGCTGACCCTTGGCGAAATCGATGCCGTAAAAGGTCACCAGTAAGTCCAGGTTCTGCTTCAGGAACAGCGAGAGCGCTTCTTCAATACTCAGTTTCAGGCTTGGGGCGAGCGGCGTCGACGCAGCGGGATCGACCTTCGGCGCGGGCGCCACTAACGAATCCGCCGACCATCCGGGACTTGCGGAGCACAGTCCCAGCGATATGACGCTCATGAAGAGGCACCGCAGCCCCGGGAGGGTCCGCGACCGCGGCATCCCCGCGCACGCAACACCGGGCCGCGTCGGTCGTCCCTGTCCGACAGGTTTATGCACTCGTTGATTCCCTATCCAAGCTCCAGAAGCATAGGCGGAGATGACAGCCAGAATTATACAAGGTCAGGGACGAGATGTGTAACAGTTTCACCTGGTTGCAGGGCGCTCAATTTGAGTTCCGTCCAGGCCCGATCGTAAAAGCGGATGGCTTGCCCCACATCCGTCGCCCATTCCAGCCGATCGAGCACGGCCTCCGGCGCATAGACGGCGGGATTGTGTCGGATCTCTTGGGCGACCAGGGCCTTGACTTCGCGATTGGCATGGGCGAACAACAACCGGGTCGTGGTCCGCACCGCCACGTCCCGATCCAGCAAGTAATTCACGAACTTCATGGCGAGCGCTTTGTTCGGAGAGCTCTTGAGGACGGCCAAACAGTCCGCCCAGATGGTTCCCCCTTCGCGCGGCACGACATACTTGATGGACGGTCTGTGGAGCATCGCACGCGCCACCGGCCCCCCCCACCCATGAGCGAGAATGACCTCTCCTGTCGCCAGCAACTGATCGTAGTGGTCGCTGGTGTAGGTCTTGACCAACGGCTTCTGCGCGATCAGCTTCTGCTTGGCCCGGGCGATCTCCGTCGGATCCTGACTGTTGAGCGAGGCGCCAATCGAGCGAAGCGCCACGCCCAACACTTCCCGCTGATCGTTGAGCATGCTGATCTTGCCCTTGTAGCGTGGGTCCCAGAGCACGTCCCAACTGTCCGGCGGGTCCGGCACAAGGGCCGAGTC
>SWDL01000069.1 GCA_005116795.1 Nitrospira sp.
ATAGGCGAAAAACTGCTCAGCCTTCACATAGGTCTGAAAGTTGAAGCCCGGCGGCCGCCGACAGGGGGTTTCCAGCATCATGGCTGCCTCCATGCGGTGCAACGCGAAGTGGCGAACCTCCGCATAGTCCTTGGCGGTTCCCACGAGATAGATCACTCCATCACGAAACACGAGGCCAAGCGGGTTGATCGGGTAGGACTTGGGCTGGATGGCGTCCTTGCTGCGATACTGCAGACAAGCTGCCGGTCCTCAAGTAAGGCTCGATACACGGCCTCCTGGACTTCCGGCTTGACGGGTGGCGGCGTGAGGGCCGGGCCGGCGGCGATCACCAGGACCTTGTTGAGCCAGACGCCCAGCCGGGTTCCTCGTTCCGGCTTTAGGATTTCGCGTGCTCGGCGAAAATGCGGCTCCAGGTGCCTGATCGTCGCGTTGGGCAGCAGCGGGGCCAGGTATTCCTCCGCTAACCGAAACGCCACCGCCGTGGCCGGCTCCATCCCAGGGAGGTCCATAACCGTAGCCTCTTCCATCCAGAACCAGCGGTTGGCCTTCCCCCTCGTTTCGCAGCTCAGAGGGAAGAGGCTTGAGAGCTTTTCAAGATCGCGTTGGATCGTCCGGACATCGATCAGGAACCCTTCGTCTTGGAGCTTGTCCCTCAGTTCGCGGGTCCCCACCGAGCCGGGGTGCCGTGGAATCTTTCGGAGCATGCTCCACTGCCTCAGGATCGTCTCTTTCGCTTCTTTCATGGTCCCTCTCATTCGAACACTTGTTCCAAGTATAGCGCGCCGTGCGACAGAACTTGGCGCATCGGTGAGATATCCTCTCGGTAGAACCTGACCAAAAGAGGAGGAACACCCCATGAGCAGACGACATCCTTTTCCGATGAGCCCCCCGCGTCATGTCCTGAAGCAGCTCCATCGGCGCCCACCGGTGTGCCGGAGCATCCCGGAAGAGTACCGTGCGCTGATCTCTTTGTGGGCGGTGCGGATGCTGGCGCTCAGTCGGCCGGACCCGGAAGCATGGCTGGATGAGGAGGGAATCCTGACGGCTGCGGGATTGGAGCATCTGAAAGGTCGGCCGCTCACCGGCGCCGAGGCTGTGGACGCGCTCCGGCAGCGATCGGCGGAGCTGGAAAGACAACCCGGACGGAGGGACGGCCACCTCATTCAGAACATCGATCGGTTGGCTGAGCTGGTCGGTTTTACGCCCATTGACAAAGAGATCCTGACGTTCCTGGTGCTGCTCCACACTCAGCCGAACCTCCGGGAGTGCGCCGGCTTGCTCGGAGGTCTGTCTCCCTCAACCCTCAGCGAGGTCATGGAGGAGATTCTTGGCTTGGACCAGGCCGCCGTCCGCAGGGCGCTCAAGGAGGACGGCAGCCTCTGTGCCTCCGGCATCATGCGCGTGGACCGCGCGGAGACAGAGTTGGGCGACATGCTGGATCTCCTCGATGGGCTGGACACCGCGTTGCTGGGGGACAC
Organism: Nitrospira sp.; assembly: GCA_005116795.1. GTDB lineage: Bacteria > Nitrospirota > Nitrospiria > Nitrospirales > Nitrospiraceae > RSF151. The sequence continues at coordinate 1,479 of SWDL01000069.1, forward strand.
CATCGACAGCGGCCCCCTGTTTCAGGCGCACTTCGCACCCGCGTCCCCATCGTCCCTCACCCTCGACGACTTCCCTCATCTCCGTGAAGAGGCCTCGCTCCTCAAGAGCATCCTGGCAGGGGCGATGAGCCAAGGCGTCAGAGGCGTCAACATTCTCCTCTACGGCGAGACGGGCGCGGGCAAGACCGAGTTCGCCAAGACGTTGGCCGCCTCGCTGGGCGCAGAGCTTCTGGAGATCGGCCATGAGAACGAAGACTCCGATCTGGACGAGACACACGGGCGGTTCCGGCGCTATCTGCTGGCGCAGAAGGTGCTGGCTCGGAAGTCCGACTGCGTGATCCTGTTCGATGAGGTCGAGGACGTATTTCCCAACTCAGTGCTGCCGTTCTTCGGGCGCGCGTCGAATTCCGGGCGCTACAAGGCCTGGACCAACGCGGTGCTCGAATCCAATCCGCGTCCGGCCTTCTGGCTCTGCAATGAAGTCAGCCAGATCGATCCGGCGTTCCTCCGGCGGTTCTCCTACACGTTGCAGGTTCGGACACCGGTCCGATCGGTCCGCCGCCGGATGCTCGTCACACGTCTCGGCGATCTCCCCGTCAGCCGCGAATGGATCGACAAGACGGCGGCGAACCAGGATCTGACCCCCGCGATGATCGAGCAGGCCTGCACACTCGCGTCCTTGACCGGAGAAAAGGAACCCACCACATTGGAACACCTCATGGAGTGGGTCATCGAGCGCAGTCGCGACGTCATGGGGCGGAAGGCGGCCTTGCAGCTTCCGCGGCACGGGTCCGTCACGCGCTACAACCTGAATGTGCTCAACCCCAGCCAGGACCTTGCGGCGCTCACGGAAAGCCTGAAGCGGCGTCCCATGGGACGGCTCTGTTTCTATGGTCCGCCGGGCAGCGGGAAAACCGCCTTCGCGCACTACCTGGCCGAGCAGTTGGACAAGCCCCTGCTCAAGAAGACCGCGTCCGACCTGCTCAGTTGTTGGGTCGGTGGGACGGAGAAACACTTCGCCACGATGTTTCGAGAGGCGAAGGCGGAAGGGGCGGTGCTCTTGCTGGATGAGGCCGACAGCTTCCTTCAGGATCGCCGGAGCGCGCAGCACTCGTGGGAAGTGACCCAGGTGAACGAGCTGCTGGTGCAAATGGAAGCGTTCGACGGCCTGTTTCTCTGCTCCACCAACCTGATGGACCGGCTGGACCAGGCCGTGCTGCGTCGGTTCGACCTGAAAATCCAATTCGGCTATCTTAAGCCGGAGCAGGCCTGGACCCTGTGGCGCCAGACGCTCGATGAGTCAGAGAGGTGTCGAGACGACTCGGCACGGGCGGTGGCGCTCCGGCAACGGCTTCAGCGGCTGACCACGCTCACGCCCGGCGACTTCGCCACCGTCCTCCGCCAAGCCCGCGTGCTGGGTCAGTCGTATGACGGAGAGCAACTCCTCGCGGCGCTGGAAGCCGAATGCCGGGCCAAAGAACGCGGAGCACAACTGGTGGCGGGGTTTCATGCTTCATTCGCAAACGGCCCTGATCGCCGTCTCTCCGCGTGACGGAAGGGGCTGGATGAAATGACAAGATCGTTCACTCGTGTTCGCCGGCGCGCAGATGGATGCGGATGCGCCCGGGCTCCACGATCCATAACCGGCCGAAAGGCGATTCCTTGCCGACGGCGAGAACGACTTGCTCAAGGAGCGCCTGCATCCCGGCGAGGGTGGGCCGTGGATGACGAAGCACGATGAAGCCTGAGTAAGTCTCCGGGGGAAAATCCAGCAGTTGGGCAAAATCCAGGTCCGCCGTGATCAGGCACCGTCCCTCGCTCCGACATGCCGAGGCAATCGTTTCGTCCTCAGCACCCTGAAGGCCTTCATCGAAGACTGAGGCGACGGTGTGGCCGGCTGCGAGGAGCGGCGCCTGCCAGCGTGGATCGCAATTCTCATCCAGCTTGAATCGCACTGTCAGGTCGTGACCTCAACCGGGAGCACCCGTTCGCGGGTCATTTCGGCGGCGTAGGCAAGGCAGGCTTGGACGTCCTCGCGGGTGAGACTCGGATAAGCAGCCAGCACATCCTCTACGCTGTCGCCATGAGCAAGGTACTGGACGATAAGCCAGACCATAATGCGAGTCCCTTTCACGCAAGGTTGACCATGGCAGATGCGAGGATTGATGCTGATTCGGTCAAGCAGATTTGTCATCGCAAGTTGCATGATAGGCCATGTGCCCGGTTCGCCGCTGCACGTCACCCTGCGGAACGTAGGCGATGACGGGAGCCACCAGGGCGTCACCCAGCTCGCGGGCGA
>SWDL01000385.1:0-4581 GCA_005116795.1 Nitrospira sp.
AATGAAGTCGAACACGCTCTGTAGAAAAACGCCGTAATTAATCGTCGGGGCCCCAGCAGCTTTGGCGGCGGCGAGAGACGCAGGGGATGTTCTGGACAAATCAATGAAGAGGCTTGAAAAATCTACCTTGCCCATCAGTAACCCAATGGGCGGCATCAGCACGTCGCTGACCATGGACGACACGATTTTTCCGAATGCCCCACCAATAATCACACCAATCGCCATATCCAGGACATTGCCCTTCATGGCGAACTCTTTGAACTCTTTCAGCATGGGAACCCCTCCCGTTTGTGAATGTGCACTGCGACCGCCCCGTCCTTACCGCCTCCGACTCGTATCGAAGCTATAGCCAAAGGTCATGAGGTACAGATTGTCCGTGTCTCCCGTCCCTGGCGGTGGATTGCTGTTGTAGCGGGTCGTGATCTGGAGTCCGCTCACGAGTCCTTCGAACAGCTTGAAGCGGACCCCGTTGTCCATGGTGAGGTAGAAGTCCTTGGTGTTTTGCACGGAGGGGTAGGCTTCCTGGAAGTGATAGAGCGTCATGCGATCGTCCAGCAGCGGCCAGTTGAACTTGAGGGACCATCGGCCACGGGCGTTCGACTTGTCGCCGGCCAGCTTGAAATCTTCATTGAAGTAGGACAAGCCGGCTTCGGCATAGAGGGTCATGTCCTTGAACCAGGCATGCGTGAAATCGCCGCGCTCGACGAACTGATAGCCGGGCCCCGTCGCAAGGGCCGTCCGCATCTTGAGGTCTTGAAAGGTATCCTGCTCGAAATAGGCGGAGGCAAACCAGAAGAGCCGCTTGGTCATGAAGAAGTCCAGCTTGATGGTACCGCGCGAGTTCCGCGTGATCAGGCTCCCCGCGTTGTCGCCGTAGACATATCGGCCTAAGAGCGAGAGACGCAGTTGTTCGCTGCGTCCGACGAACTCGCCCAACATGCTGGCGTTCCGGAGATGGCTGTTGCCGGTGGTCTGGGAAAAACCGGCCGTCAGGCTGCCTGAGTAGATGACGGGCGGCTGCACCAGCGGGTTCACGGAGGCAATCTGCTCGATCGGCACCGTCATGGACCCGGCCATGGCGTCGGCCTTCATCTGGAGAGTGCCCTTCTCCCCTTCCTTGGCCGTGCCGACGATCACCGTCCCGTCCTTCAAGTGGAAAGGGAGCAGATGGGTGACGGAGAGGGTGGCGACGTCCGCCCACTTGATCTTGATGATGTCGCCGACGCCGAAGGCGGTCTTGATGTGCAGCTCGCCGTTCGACAACTCAAGGACCTCGCCTCGGATCAGACTTCCGTCTTTCATCGTGACGAGATCCGTCCCCTCCGCAAAACAGAGGCTGGAGAGACCACTGATCATGAAGACAACTAACAGGCCGAGACGCAGACGATGCATGACTCCTCCTGAAGAAGACGGTGAATAAAGACGGGCCTTTCCCAGCCCATGAAAGACTCAGTCAACGAGCGGAGGGCTTCTAGCACACCATACCTGCTGATGCCGCGGGTGCAGCGTCAAGAAGTGTCATGCATCATGCGCGCTAGGGGGAGGGAGAGAGCAGGCGCACCTCGCGTTGGGGAAAGGGAATCTCGATTCCTTGCGCCCGGAATTGCTCGACGATGGCCTGATGCAACTCAGTCTGGGCAGTCAAGAAATCCGGCACGGCCACCCATGGCTCGACGGCCATCGTAATGGCCGAGTCGCCTCGTAATGGCCGAGTCGCCCAGGCCCGAGATGCCCACGAACGGCGCAGGCTCTTTCAGGACCCGGGGATGCCGGGACACCAATTCTCGCACGGCGGCCAGCGCCTCGTTGAGGTTCGTGGCATAGGCGACGCCCACCGCGATGTGGATCTGTCGAATCTTCCCGAAGTTGTGCAAAATCTCGCCGACGACCTTGCGATTCGGAATCACGATCCGGGAGCGATCGGGGTGGATGAGCGTCGTCGAGAAGATGTCGATCACGCTGACGTCGCCGTGCACGCCGAGCAGGGAGATGTGTTCGCCGACCCGGTAGGGCTTTGTCATGATGATCGAGAGTCCGGCCATGACGTTGCTCAGCACCCCTTGCAGCGCCAGCCCGAGTCCGACGCCCGCGACCCCGATGCCGGCCAGGAGCGGCGCGGTCTGGACACCCAGTTTGTCGAGGACGGCCAAGACGGCAAACAGCAGAATCACGATCCGCGTGACGCGGACCAGGAGGAGTCGCACGGGCGGCTCCATGTCGAGCTTGTCAAGGCGCGACTGGAGCGCATTGCCGACCCACCGCGCGACGAAGACGCCGATGGCCAAAATCACGAGCGCGGCCAGGATATTGGGGCCGTATCGTGTCGCCCACTCGATCAGCACGTCTGCGTTCGGCATCGGCGTCGTGCCTCCGGACTAGCGACCGAACAGGTTCTTCAGCGCGCCGCCCCCCTGCTCCAGCAGCTTCTCGGTGGCGGGAGACCGTTTCAGAAACTCGCCGACTTTTTCTTTGAGTTGCTCGCCGACCTTGCCGGCCACGGCCTTGAGGTCGACGCGATACGAGGGGGCGGCCGTGGTGCCGGTGATGGTCAGCGGCACGCTGATGCGGCCCTTCGACGCCATGAATCGGCCTGCCGCCGAGGCCCCGGCCACTGTCCGGCTGAGGGCCTCCGAGAGATTGAGCATGGCGCTCACGTTCAGGGATTGATCGAACCCGATCGTCCCTGATGCGGTCGCCTGGAAGTCGTGGCTCTCAGCCAGGAACCGCTGCAACTGCACGACTCCCTGTTGAATAGCCACATCCCCTTCAATAGTCGAGAAGGCCGTGGCCTTCGCGTCTCCGGCTGAGAGCCCGACGACCTTGAAGGCGTTGAGAACTTCTTGCGTGAGATTCACGCCGTCCAGCGTTCCGTCTTTCACCACCAGGTGGCCGGTCCCCGTCAGGGCGCGGGTCAGGTCGGCCATGGCAAAGCCGGCGCCGTCCAACGTGAGGTCGGCAGAGGCGGTTCCGCTCACCAAGGCCTTGTCGGTGGCGAACGCATCGACCGCCTGACCGAGCTGCAATCCCTTGACGGCCAGCTTCGCGTCGAAGGGCGGCGTGGGATGGCCCAACTTCAAGCCTGCGTGACCGGTCACCTGCCCGCCGAATATCTGGAGAGCCACATGCGAGAGCGTGGCCCGCTGATCGGTCACCTCAGCCTTCATGTCCACTTCCTTGATGTCGAACGGCTTCTTCAGGGGCACGGCCACCGGCAGGTCCGCCGTGTTGATGTTCTTGGAGGCGGCGGCCAGGGCCAAGCGTCCATCCTTGAGCGAGCCCGTCAGGCCGATGGAGGACGCACCCATCCCGATCGCGGCCCGCAAGGCGTTGATGGTCGCCATCCGTAGGGGCGGCACGTTGGGCTTTGGCGGGTAGTCGGCGTCGACATCCACGAACACGTCGGTGATCATTACCGGTTTCGTCAACGGCAACGCGAGCGGCAGATCCTTGGAATGGATGGCCGGCGAGGTGAGCGTCCCATGCGCGTGCCCGGCGACCGCGCTGCCCTTGAGGGACAGGAGCACCGTGCCGAGGGCCAGGTCGAGATCGATCTGCTTGAAGTCGAGCGATTCCACGAGTGGCCCCGCGGCGCCGGTGAGCGTGATGGGCAGATTGTACGGCTGCACCGTGGCCGTCACGTGGAGCGTCGGCGTCTGGCCCAGTCGCACCGATCGCAACAAGAATTCCAGATTCTGCACGGCGTACTCGGTCGGCGTGGGAGTGGATTCATCCCGATAGGTGAGCGTGCCGTGAGTGATCCCCACCCGATCGACGGCGAGCAAGGCCAAGATTTTCAGCGCGCTCTCGTCCGAAGGCTTCTCGGCCGGCTCCCGCTTCTCCGGGGCCTTGTGATCCTGGGCGCCGAGCGTCGAGATGTTCATGACCCCCTGCGTATTCTTGAGGACCGTGATGACCGGCTCGCGCAGCGTGATCTCTTCCACCTCGACCTTGCCGCTCAAGAGGGGCATGAGCTTCACGCCGACATCAAGGGACGCCAGCGAAGCGAAGGGGCCGGCCCGGAAGGCGGGATCATCCTGGATGGCGAATCCCGCCATCCGCGCGCCGATTCGCGGCCAGATGGTCAGCCGAATGTCTTGCAGCGTCACCTTGCGGTTGAGCGCCTGCTCGATCGCCGGGCGGTACTGCTCCTGGTACTTGGTCAGGTCGATGAGGAAGGGAAGGCTGAAGATGGCCATGACGAGAAGCAGGAGAAGGAGCCCGATGAGCAGAATCCATTTCATAGTGTCCTACTGCCGGCCGAACAGTGGGAGGCAGTATACCGGGCCCTCCGGATGGAGAGCAACCTGCCGGCGCTAGGCAACCGGGTTAGAACTCTCCCTGCCTAGATCATTCGCAATCAGGCGGAACTGTTCGAGGGCGGATTCGAGGTCGTCGACGATTTCTTGGGCGATCATGTCAGGATTGGGAAGATTGGCGGAGTCTTCGAGGGAGTCGTCTTTGAGCCAGAAGATGTCGAGGCTGGCTTTGTCGCGAGCGATGAGTTCGTCATAGTCGTAGGCGCGCCAGCGGCCATCGGGTTTCTTGTCGGTCCAGGTCGGTTTGCGATCGTGGCGGTTCCCC
>SWDL01000385.1:4681-11739 GCA_005116795.1 Nitrospira sp.
AAGGATCAGTTCCCTCAGGAGAAGGAAATTCGGCATTTCGAGATGGAGTTCCAGTCCGGCCCACCCCCAGAACAAAAAACCAAGTCTAGCCACATCGGTTATCGTTACGATAGCTCAGACGGCCATAGGGTTCTCCAGGCCAAGATAGATGGGTTCACATTCAGCCGGCTAAGGCCTTATGAAAATTGGGAGAACCTCCGTGAAGAAGCCAAGTCGATGTGGGAACTCTACTGCAGGGTCTTACAGCCTGAGACAGTGGTCAGGGTGGCTACTCGATACATCAACGAGATAGTAATACCCGGCCCTCTGATAGACTTTGATCACTATCTAACTACGTGCCCTCCTATACCCAGGACACTCCCTCAAGCGCTAGCGGGTTTTTTTACACGGATTGTCGTGCCCCACAAAGAGAAGAAGGTTGACGTGATCATAACCCAAGCCTTCGAGCCAGGAGGTAACCCCGAGAAAATTAGTGTTATACTTGACATTGATGTAATTAATGGGGAATCTCATTCGGATGAATGACGACATTTGGGGAACGGTAGATAGTTTAAGAGACATTAGAACCAAGTATTCTTTGAGAGCATAACTGAACGGACTGCGGAATTGTTCGCATGAAAATAGCTGTTGCACATCAACTCCCTTCCTCGCGAATTCTGGACTCCTACAGCAGTAGTAGCCTGGAAGGAATCAACGAACTTGCCCGCGGCGAGCTACGTCGATCAAGGATGCTCGCGACGTGGCAAAGGAGAAATCAGACTACCGACGAAGTCCTTGACGTTTATCGTCAGCATAAGAACCCCAACTGGGATGGCTGCGGTGCTGAACCTATCTCAGAAGGAGCATGTTACGAGGCGATTGTCTTCCTCAAAAAGCTCCCATCATCCGTCCCTATGCCGGAGATTCTCGCTGAACCAGATGGCTACATAGGTCTGGAATGGTATGTGACCAAGTGGCAGCTGTTTGTAATCAGCTTCTCAGGTAAAGGGATTATTTCTTACTCTGGGCTCTTTGGACAAGATAGCAAGTCGCATGGAACCGAACCCATCACCGACAGCATATCGCCATTTATCCTCTCCAACATCTTGAGAGCTCTCCCGGCAGAGTAGACAACTGTGCCAATCATCTCCCCTTCCGAAAGAGTTTCTCGCTACTTGCGCGAAGGTGAAATACGAGCTGTGGATGGAACCATGCACTATAAGGCTCTGATGCCACCGTTAAACACAATGAAAACATCGGTCTTTCGAACTTCTGGTCTGGGCCAGGCAGAGATATGGGATCTTGCTGTGCGGAAAGTCGAGCCGACAAGAGGTTCTGTCATTGGGCGAGGTCACTTAGAAGCCTCAGAGGTTCATGCAAAAAGCCTTCAACTTATTCCAGATGATGATCCAGAATCACTACACGCCGATATAGTAGGCTGGTCGGAAGATAGAGACCACCCGTGCTACTATCGCGAAAGAACTTGCCGCGATTGCTCTCGTTGAGAAAAGGCCCTCTGTGCAAAGTCCTTCGTAGTCATCGACCAAAACCTCTAACTTGGTCTTAACGAACCCGCGAGTCTGTAAGCTGCCTCCTGCTGCGTCGGCGGAAGTGCATGAGAATAGATCCCAGGGTTATCTCAATTTTCTTGAGGTCCAACTGTCCAGAGACTACCCGAACCGGCGATCCCGCCTTCGGCACCACCTTTTTCCTCCTGCACGATTTCCTCTCTCTTCATGTGACCACCGTGTCTATCAGGGTGGATATGTCTGAGACCTTCCTTGCAACTGCATACCGCCACCGCCCATATCTGCCGTCCGCGTCCACGGCGGACACCCACCGCTCTGCCGCTGCGCGCTTGACATCCTCCAGCGGATCATAGCCCTTGGTTTCTAGGATCAGATGAATCGGGGGTTCAGTCTTGAGCCGAATGATGAAGTCCGGCACGTAGTCGTGCATCTGGCCATTGTGTAGATAAGGAACAGCAAATCCGAGTCCCGAATTCTTGACGAACGCATCGACCGCCTTATTCTTGTCCAGGTAGTAGGCCGCCGACTGTTCCCACTGCTTGGTATCCGCCACCACGTAGTTGAGATGGCTCTTGACCACTTCTCGCACGTCACGGCTCGTCCAGAAATCCACGTCAGCGGTCGAGCCAGGGCCGCGGGTGGATTCATACCTCGGAACCTCAGGGCTCTCACCCTGCGTGGTGTCGGGCCGAATCGCTTCCAGTAATCGTTCCACGAGCCAGCCGTAGTAGGGCGCGAGGAAGACATCCTTGAGATCCGCAGGTCGCCGGACCTCGACCCGTTGTTCTAAGTACTGTTGAACAATGCGCGCAACTTGGGGAAACAATACATGGGCGGGCACTTCGCATTGTTTCTGAGCCACGTAGTCGCGCGTGAGCGTGCGCGCTAAATCGTAGACGAGTTCTTGAACGCGACGTTTTGCGCGAAACTCCGTCAGCGTCACATCGTCTACGCGTCCAGGTCCGGTCAGGGAAAGGCGGCCTGTGTTGTTTACAAGAAGTCCCTTCACTTCCACCTCCGGTGGGATCCGGCCAGGCTCCAGCACCAGCGACGGAACACTCTTCCATTCAACCGTCACCCGATTGCGGATCGCCTGGGTATAGCCCTCGACGCGCGGGAATGTGATTTCAAACTGAGCCTTGCCGGGGATCGCATGCACATGATATCGCTTCACACGAGGCTGCGGCTGGCCTTGTGGATCGGCCTTGAACGGGATCACTTCAAAGGGCACACCAAACACCTTCGCCACTTCCTCGGTGAGCTTCCCATCGGGACCGACTTCATAGTTGGCTCGTCTCAATCCTCGCCCCACAACCTGCTCACAGAGTAACTGAGACATGAAAGGACGGAGCCCGATGATGTGTGTCACCGTGCTGCAGTCCCATCCTTCTGTGAGCATGCCCACACTGACAATGCACCGCACATCCCGGCCAGGCGGATGATCGGGCCGCCCAAGTTTGTCGGCCAATTCCTTGAAGCCTTCTGGATAGAGAGGTCGGCCAACCCGATCCGTCGGCCACGCGATCTTCCCCACCGTGTCCAGCGTGAATCGCATCCAGCGGACTTCGTCGTTCTTCGCTTCACCGGAATCCGACTCATGGACCACTTTGGAATCCACCCGGATAGTATTCTGGCGGCCGCCGTTCGACAAGCTCACGGCCCTGAGCAGCGTCGACGGGTTGTTCTTGAATCCTTCGATCTTCACAGGCGGAATCCCCGTCGGCGCCTTGTCTTCTGCCAGCCACTCATAGAGCACTTTAGCAATCTGGGTGTTCTTGCAGACGAGAATGAAAACAGGCGGACGGGGATCGTCTCGATGATTCACCCACCCCTCCCGTTCCTTCTCCCATAGTCCACCCAGCATCGCGATGGGATGATGGGCGTATTTCAGAATAGCCTCAGGTTTGGGACTCGCTTTTTTCCCGCCGCGTTCAGCCGGAGTCAGTTGAGGAAGAATCCAGTGCCAGATGTTGAAATAACCAGGAATCTCCTTCCCGGTCGTATCGCGAACAGCGAGCTGCGGAATCTTCACTAAGCCCGACTCAATCGCATCGATCAACCCAAAGTCACTCACGACCCAGGGAAACAGCCGATTGGTGTCCTGGCCGACTCGACCGAGAAAATACGGAGTAGCAGAGAGATCCAGGCAGAGGTTAATGCCGCGCAGTTTCTGGATACGATCCAAGCCGTCGATCCAGACCGTCGCTTCCTTGAAAAACTCCTCTGCCTCCTCGTCCTCGCCGAAGAGGTCTTCCTCTTCCTCGTCTCGCTGTTCGCGCACGATGCGATAGGCATGGTGCGCTTCATCATTCATCACCAGGATGTTCTGCTTTCCACCCACTTCACGGCCAAGAATGCGGTTGACGAGAGCCGTGTCGCTTTCAACGTATCGTCTCGATTCAACGCTGACCTTCTTCAGCGTTCCGTCCTTCTCTCGCTTCTCATCCAACACCGTCAGCATGCCGGCAGCCACCTGCCGCTCAAAATCTACCAAGGTGAGGTAGCGTGTGCCGCGGGCCGTCGTGGTCTTGGAGCTGATGGTGATCGTCTCTTTTGTACGCACCTCTACCCCTGCCTTTGTCACCCTCGCGCCGACACCGCCGGTTTGAATGGCCTGGGGTTCGAAGACGTGCCAATTGGTGACAAGCACTCGGCCTTGCGTCAGCAGAGGCATCAGGTGAGGCGGAACGAGATCGCGCGTACGGTAGAGACTCGCCTCCCCTTCTTCAGGGTCTAGCTCACGGAGACGATTCCGAATGGTCACATTCGGACAGACGATCAACGCCACATCTGAGAACCGCGCGTCGCTTCGGTCATTGACCTTGTTGAGAATGCTCCAAGCGGCCAGCATGCCCATCACAGTGGTCTTTCCCGATCCCGTCGCCATCTTGGAGGCATACCGCCGGAATCCATTGAAGCCTTGGGCCCGCTTCTCGGCGCTGACTTCCTCTTGCGGCACATCGATCCCTTGACGCAAATCTCCACGGGCCTCAACGAGAAAGATGATTGTTTCAGCCGCGTCGAGCTGTGCGAAAAACAGTCGCTGCTCGCGCCCATCGCGCCGCCACCACTGCAATAACTCATGGGTCGTTCTCGTCACGCCCGGATAGCCATCCAATCGCCATTTCAATCTGGCTCGATCGCATGTTCTTGAGCAGATCGCCCATCATGAGATCGGGCGTCGCCTGCACGTAGGTCGCGGGCACCCCCATCACGTCGGCGCACTTGTCCACGAGGGTCCGTGCGTTCGGCTGAATGGCAAAGCCGACCACATAGAGATGGGTGTAGCTCTTCGCGTGCGCCTCTCGCGCCGCTTCATAGACCAGCTTCTCGCTCACCGCGCCGTTCTCCGGCCCGAAGACGAAAGCCACCGGCTTGTCCTGCCCATTGGCGACGAGGGCTTCGGCGGAGAGTGAGAGCGTCTTCGCAGGCGGTCGGATAGTCTTCAACGTGACGGTCTTGTTCCCTTCCAGTCGCAGCACCGGACTCTTGCGAAGTACTTCCAGCATGCGATCCACAAAACTGGCGTACTCGTCGCCCTTGTCCCCCGAAGCTTCAGCGGAGGGGGATTCCCAATCCACCGGCGTGGGGATTGTCGCTTCGACGCAGAAGGGACCGGTCACACGCGTGATGCCGTTTTGTTGCTCCGGCCGATCCACCAATACTTCTTCGGCGGGCGGCTCGTTGTTCGCGATGGACTTGAGCGTGATGTGCGGCACAATCCCGCCGACTTCCTCGCCCTTCTTGTTCTGCTTGCGTTGATAGACGAATCCACCGGCCGGGCCACGATTGTCGTCTTTCAAGTCGTACCAGGGAAAGGTGGCGGTGAGGAGTCGTTGCCGAGCCAGAGCCAGCGGCACACGGCTGGTATCAGCAGTGATCCAACGCCGCCCCCATTGCTCGGCCACAAAGGCTGTGGTCCCACTGCCACAGGTCGGGTCGATCACCAGATCGCCAGGATCGGTCGTCATGAGGAGGCAGCGTTCTATTATGCTTGGATTTGTTTGAACAACATAAATACGCGCTCCGCCAAACGCGTTTGACTTGGCATCAGCCCAATGAGTGTTAACCTCTCGAAATGGGAATTCGTCTCTATAACTCTTCCACCACAGATTATTCCCTTGAATATGTAAGCGACCAGCTTTCTTCAGAGTCTCAATGCCTTGCGCGTTTGTTGACCATCCACGGCTTCCAGACGGAACGAATGTCTTCCCATTAAATTGAATAGCGAAGCGTGACGCCTCGGTTCCCGTTTGCGACGATAGATCCATAAGCTTCAGAATTCGACCTTCAGGTAAGGATTCCTGCCTTAGCTTTTGGGCGACCGAAAGGTCGATCATTTTTCCATCTGGCATTTCGACACAGACGTATCGTTCGTAAGGGTTCTCGAAAGGATCACGTGGCACAAAAACACGGCGCGCTTTGATGTGCTCCTTATCTTTGGCGTACCAGAGCAAGAAGTCACAAACGGCTGCCGGCAATTGGCTCGATTGGCCGGAGGTTTTCTCAACTGATATAACGCGGCATGCATTGTGTACCCCAAACACTTCATCCATAACTTCCCGCACGTGATGCAGATTCTCATCACTAATCTGAACAAAAATGCTGCCGCTCGGGGTCAACAGATCGCGAGCGAGGACCAGCCGGTCACGCAGATAGGTCAGGTACGAATGCAGGCCCAGTTCCCATGTGTCCCGATAGGCCTGGACCATTTCGGGCTCGCGGGTCATGTCCTCGTCGTCGTTGTGCGACACGTCGCGCTTGCGCACGAAGGGTTGGAAGTTGCTGCCGAACTTCACGCCATAGGGCGGGTCCATGTAAATCATCTGCACCTGCCCGCCGAGCCCTTCATAGTGCAGCAGCGAATTCATCACGACCAACGAATCGCCCAGGACCATTCGATTGGTCCAATTGTCCTGATACTCGTAGGCCTTGAGCACCTGATCGGTGATGGACCGCTGCGGATCGCCGAAGAGATCGAACATCGACTGTTGCTGGTCGATCTTGTGCCCGGCCAGCGTTTCGATGATGGCTTTGGTGGAGAGTCGCTCGTGGATGAACAGCGGCAAGGTCGGCACATCGAACGAGAGCCGCTCTGCCTTCCCGGCCCAATTCAGAAACGGCTTGCTGAGGCTTTTGAGCTTGGAAGCCGCAGCCTTGGCTTCTTCGAGGCTCTTAGCATCAAGGACTTGCTTGATAAGCTGCTCACCCTGCTCGCGAGACGGGCTTTTTGCATCCCAATCGAGGGCCGGCGAGAGCGATGAATCATAGCGGTAAGTCTTCGGCGGTTTCTTCTTCTTAAACTGCGCCTGTGTCCCGACCTCAGGCCGCATGAGGTTTGTCGCTTCCGGATGCTTATACGGCGCCGTTTGCTGACGCTTGGCGGAGGAATTCTTTTTAGACATGGGTCTTCTCCAAAGTGAGTGGGTAAAATTCGTCATTCCCGCGAAAGCGGGAATCCAGTAGCCCCCCTTGAACCCTTCGGGAATACACGTCTCAAAGAATCCCCTCCCACAAATCTCTCCAGTCCGGATTCTGCTTCTCAATCAG
>SWDL01000143.1 GCA_005116795.1 Nitrospira sp.
ACCTCCTTGCCCAAGACAGTACGCCTTATCGATTACTTATGCAACTAAGCACTAGAATCTCGAAAAGCTTTCATGGTCCGCTGAATTCGCTTCACTTTTCAACGATATCCGAGTGCCTGGTTGATGAGGAACCGGCATGGTAGATGGTAGGATGTGGGCGTTCTCACCGCCTCATCACATGGAAGGTCTGCCATGAAACCCTTCACCCTCGTGCTGGCTTTCTTTTTTCTGCCCTCGCCCGCATTTGCTGGAGATCTGACCGTCTTCCAAGGCTCCAATGGCACCTCTGGCACCGTGCTGGACTTCGGCGGCCCAACCAAGTTTTACCAGGACAACCGCGGCACGTCAGGCACAGTCCAAAGCCTCGGCGGCGGCTTTCAGAGCTACCAGGACAATCGCGGCACGACCGGGACGATCATCGACCTGGGCAACGGGGTGCAGTCGTTTCGGTTCAACGCCCCTGGCACGCAAAGCCGGCAGGGCTTGATCCAAGACCTTGGTCGCTAGCCCAATCCATCGCTTCCTTGCTGCCGGATCCTAGCAGGCTGCGAAAAAACTCGCCGTTCACCCTTTGCCGCCGGCTTCTGCTCAAGGCCGCCGCGTATTGCGCCGCCTTGAGCCGCTATGGTACCGTCCACGCTCTACCGGGAGATCGAGCCCATGCCGACGGATGCGTTGAGACAGGACGCCGCGCAGTACCTCATGAACACTTATGCCCGTGTGCCGATTTCAATCGCGCGGGGGCGGGGCTGTCGCGTCTACGATCTCGAGGGGCGGGAGTACCTGGACTTCGTCGCCGGGATCGCCGTCAATGTCCTTGGCCACAGCCATCCCGATCTGGTCACCGCCGTTCAGCGGCAAGTCCAGCAGCTCGTCCACACGTCGAATCTGTACTATACCGAGCCCCAAGTGGAGCTGGCCCGGCGGCTCGTCGAACGCTCGTTCGCTCACAAGGTCTTCTTCTGCAACAGCGGCGCGGAGGCGAACGAAGCCGCCATCAAGCTGGCGCGGCGCTATGCCCACGACAAGTACGGTCCGGACCGCTATGAAATCATCTCGATGCTCCAGTCGTTCCACGGCCGCACGCTGGCGACCCTCACGGCGACCGGGCAGGAGAAGGTGCAGAAGGGCTTTGAGCCCTTGCCGTCCGGCTTCGCCTATGTGCCCTTTAATAATTTCGACGCCCTCGAACAGGCGGTCAGCGGCAAGACGGCCGCCATTCTGCTGGAGCCGGTGCAGGGGGAAGGCGGCGTGCGGGTGGCCGATCGCGCCTATCTCGCGCAGGTGCGGGAACTCTGCCGGCAACGCGACATCTTACTGATCTTCGACGAAGTGCAGACGGGGATGGGACGCACCGGCACCCTCTTCGCTTACGAGCAGTTGGGGGTGACACCGGACATCATGACCCTGGCCAAGGGGCTGGGCGGAGGTGTGCCGATCGGGGCCTGCCTGGCCATCGATTCTGTGGCGGCGGCCTTTGTGCCCGGCGCCCATGCGTCCACGTTCGGGGGGAACCCGCTGGCCTGCAGCGCCGCGCTGGCCGTCTTACGGGTGCTCCACGAGGGACGCATCCTCGAGCATGGACGCCGAATGGGTGAATACCTCGGCAAGGGCCTCCAGGATCTCGCGGAACGGTTCCCGAACGTGAAGGAGGCTCGAGGGTTGGGCTTGCTTCGAGGATTGGAACTGACCATCGCCGGCACACCGATCGTGGCGGACTGCCTGGCCCGCGGCTTCCTGATCAATTGCACGGTCGATCGAGTGCTGCGCTTCGTCCCCCCGTTGATCATCTCGCAACCGGAGATCGACCGACTGATGGAGACGCTCGCGCAGGTGCTCCACAAACACGTCTAATCCCTGCGCTCACGAGGTCGGCTATGCGCGTTCGCAGCGCATCGACAGGTATTCCAAGCGGGCTTCGGCTTCCGTCCCTCACGTTGGGCAAGGATCTGCTCACGCTGCGGGACATGACGCCCCAGGACCTCACCGGGCTGCTTCGACTGGCCGCTGAACTGAAGCGGCGACAGCAGAAGGGCGTGCTCTACCAGCCGCTCCAAGGGCGCACCTTGGGCCTGATCTTCGAAAAGCCCTCGACGCGGACCCGCGTGTCGTTCGAGGCCGGCATCGGACAGCTCGGCGGCCGCTCGCTGTTTCTCTCGGCCGGCGATATCCAACTGTCGCGCGGCGAGAGCATCGCCGATACGGCGCAGGTGCTCTCACGCTATCTCGATGGGCTGGTCATCCGCACCTATGACCACTGGATCGTCGAGGAGTGGGCCAATCATGCCTCCATTCCAGTCATCAACGGCCTGACCGATTGGTGCCACCCCTGCCAGGCCTTGTCTGATCTCATGACGATCCAGGAGCGGGTGGGCCGGTTGGCCGAACTGAAACTGGCCTATGTGGGGGACGGGAACAACGTCACGAATTCACTCATCGAAGCCGCGGCCAAGACCGGGATGACCATCGCCGTGGGCTGCCCCACCGGCTATGAACCGGATCAACGTGTCGTCGACCTGTCCCGCGAGGAAGCGCTGCGCACCGGCGGGACGATCGAGGTCACCACAAGCGCCGCGGTGGCCGTCAAGGACGCGGACGTCATCTATACCGACGTGTGGGTGAGCATGGGGCGGGAACGGGAGAAGGCCCGGCGGTTCAAGGCTCTCGCCCCCTATCAGGTGAATGAACGGCTGCTGAAGCTCGCCAAACCCGCGGCCATCGTGATGCACTGCCTCCCCGCCCATCGAGGCGAGGAGATCACGGCCTCGGTGCTGGATGGCCCGCAGTCCGCCGTGTTGGATCAGGCGGAAAACCGGCTCCACATGCAAAAGGCCATCCTGGTCATGCTGCTCACCCGAGCGCGCGCGGCCGGCAGGGCAAAGGGACGCGCATCATCATGACATCCACGTCGATCAAGAAAGTCGTGCTGGCCTATTCGGGCGGACTCGATACGTCGGTCATCCTCAAATGGTTGATCGAGGAATACGAGTGCGAGGTGGTGGCCTTCTGCGCGGACCTCGGACAAGGCGAAGACCTCAAGGCCATCAAGGCGAAGGCCCTGGCCGTGGGGGCGTCCAAGGTCTATGTGGAAGATCTCCGCGAGGTCTTCGTCAAAGACCATATCTTCCCGATGCTGCGCGCCAATGCCGTGTATGAGGGCTCGTATCTCCTGGGCACCTCGATCGCGCGGCCGCTCATTGCCCGCCGCCAGATCGAGCTCGCTCAGAAGGAAGGCGCAGACGCGGTGTCGCACGGCGCGACCGGGAAGGGGAACGACCAAGTCCGGTTCGAGCTGACCTTTCAAGCCCTTTCGCCGAAGACGAAGATCATTGCCCCCTGGCGTGAGTGGACCTACCGGTCCCGGCGCGAACTGATCGAGTACGCGGAGGCGCACGGCATTCCGGTGACGGCGACCAAGGCCAAGCCCTACAGCATGGACCTCAACCTGTTTCATATCAGCTATGAAGGAGGCATCCTCGAAGATCCGTGGGAGGCGCCGCCCGATGAAATCTTCCACATGACGGTGTCCCCGGAGAACGCGCCGAACACGCCCCGCTCTGTGGAGATCGACTACGAAGCGGGCGACCCGGTGGCGATCGACGGCAAGCGGATGAGCCCGGCGACATTGCTGGCGCGGTTGAACAAACTGGGCGGCGCGCACGGCATCGGACGGGTCGATCTCGTCGAGAACCGCTATGTGGGCATGAAGTCTCGGGGGGTCTATGAAACACCCGGCGGCACGATTCTGCACGCCGCCCATCGGGGAATCGAGTCGCTGACGCTCGATCGGGAAGTGTTGCACCTGCGCGATAGTTTGATTTCCCGCTATGCCGAGCTGATCTACTACGGCTATTGGTACGCGCCCGAACGCGAGATGCTGCAGAAGGCCATGGACGAGGCGCAGAAGGACGTGACCGGCCGCGTGCGCGTGAAGCTCTACAAAGGGTCCTGCACGGTGGTCGGACGGAAGTCCGACCGGTCGCTCTACCGAGTGGATCTCGCCACGTTCGAGGAAGACGAGGCCTATCGGCAGAAGGATGCGGAGGGGTTCATCCGCCTGAATGCCCTGCGCCTGGCCATTCGGGCCCAACGGAAAAAACCCAAGGGACGGGGCTGAATCGTCAACGCCCTTCAGCAAAGGCATGCGCGCCGTGCGCCGATCCAAGAAGCCATCCACCTCCCAACCCCAGGCTCACAAACTCTGGGACGGCCGGTTTCAACAACCGACCGACCGAGTCGTCGAGGCCTTCACGTCATCGCTCGCCGTCGATCGACGCCTGTACCGACAGGATATCGAGGGCAGCATCGCCCATTGTCGGGGGCTCGAACGGGCGCGCGTCCTGACCCGCCGTGAGGCGCAGTCCTTGATCGACGGCCTGGGGCGGGTCCGCGCCGAACTCGACGGCGAATGGTTCGCCTTCCGCGCGCAGGACGAAGACATTCATACGGCGATCGAACGGCGGCTCACCGAGTTGATCGGCCCAGTGGGCGGGAAACTGCATACGGGTCGGAGCCGGAATGATCAGGTCACCCTGGATCTCCGGCTCTATCTACGCGAAGCCATCGATCATCTGTGCGACTCGGCCTGCGCCTTTCAACGCACACTGGTGCAGCAAGCGCGCCGGCACCTCGGCGTGGCCATGCCGGGCTACACCCATTTGCAGCGGGCGCAACCGGTCCTCTTTGCCCATCACCTACTGGCCTATGTGGAGATGGTCGAGCGGGACAAGGGGCGCCTGGCCGATGCGCTCGGCCGGCTCAATGTCTTTCCCTTGGGGGCGGGCGCCTTGGCGGGCACCAACTATCCGATCGATCGCGCCTACGTGGCCAAGCTGTTGGGGTTTGCGCGGGTCAGCGACAATAGCCTGGACACCGTCTCGGACCGGGATTTCGTGCTGGAGGTCTTGGCCGCCTTGGCCGTGCTGATGATGCACCTCTCGCGATTGAGCGAAGAATTGGTCCTCTGGACCTCGCAGGAGTTTCAATTCGTCGAATTGTCCGACGCCTTCTGCACGGGCAGCAGCATGATGCCGCAGAAAAAAAATCCCGACGTCCCCGAGTTGGTGCGGGGCAAGACCGGTCGGGTCTATGGCCATCTTATGGCGGTGCTGACGACCATGAAGGGGCTTCCGCTGAGCTACAACCGGGATCTCCAGGAGGACAAAGAGGCTCTCTTCGACGCGCTCGACCAGACCGGCGCGGCCCTGACCGTCTTCACCCGCATGATGGCCGCCGTGACCGTCAATCGCGCGGCGATGGAGCGCGCGGCCTCGTCCGGATTCCTCCTGGCCACGGAATTGGCCGACTATCTGGCGACCAAAGGCATCCCCTTCCGCGAAGCCCATGCCATCACCGGGCGCGTGGTCCGGCTCTGCCTCGAACGGGGGAAAGACCTCCGGACGGTCACGCTGGCCGACTTGCGATCGGTGTCGGAACACTTCGACAAGGAGGCCCTTGACGTGTTGACCGTCGATGGCGCCATCGAGCGCCGCGCCCAGATCGGAGGGACCGCCCGCAAGCGGGTGGAGGCTCGCCTCAAGGTCCTTGAGATGGCGCTGGCATGAGGACCACCTCTTTTGGTACCATCCTGCTCCTTGTGGTCGGGATCGGTGGCTGCGGCAACGTGGGCCCGCCCATCCCTCCTGAGAATGTGGGGATTCGGGCGAAAGTCCTTCGCGCCCAGGAACAGGAGAAGAAAGCCGCACAAGCACAGACGGAGAAACCGACCGAAGCGGTTCCACCTGTCGCTCCACCGGTCCCGGAAGGAGCTTCCCAGGATGAGATCCAGCTCCCGCCCTATCGACCGGTCGGGACGCGGTAAGCCGTCTTGGCGCGATCCGCTCCTTGAATGTGCGTGAGTCAGTCAGGCCAGGAACGGCACAAGTAAGGATCAGCCCGATGCATGATTTTGAATACCGAGACGGGGAACTCCAGTGTGAAGGCGTGCCTCTCAGCCGTATCGCCAAGGAAGTCGGCACGCCCTGCTACGTCTATAGCTACGGCACCCTGATCCGGCACTTCCGGGCCTTTGACGGGGCCTTTGGCGGGATTCCGCATCTCGTCGCCTTTGCGGTGAAGGCGAACTCGAATCTCGCCATCCTCCGCCTCATGGCCCGCGAGGGGAGCGGGGCGGATATCGTGTCCGGCGGGGAACTCTTTCGAGCCCTCAAGGCAGGCGTGCCGCCTTCCAAGATGGTCTTCGCCGGCGTCGGCAAGAGCCGCGAGGAGATCCGCGCCGCCCTCGAGGCGGACATTCTCATGTTCAACGTCGAATCCTCCCCTGAGCTGCAACTCTTGTCGGAAGTCGCGGCCGAGATGGGCCGCCGGGCCCGCGTGGCGCTCCGAATCAACCCGGACATCGATCCCAAGACGCATCCCTACATTTCCACGGGCCTCAAGAAGAGCAAGTTCGGCATCGCCGCCGACCGCGCGCTGGAGGAATTCAAGCTGGCCTCCAGCCTGAAACACGTGGAAGTCGTGGGCGTTCATAAGCACATCGGGTCCCAGTTGACCGAGATCACGCCCTTTGTGGATGCGCTGAAGCGGATCCTCTCGCTGGTCGAATCGCTCAAGGCCCAGGGGACCGACATCCGGTACATCAACATCGGCGGTGGATTAGGCATCACCTACGCCGACGAACGGCCGCCGCATCCGAAAGACTTGGCTGAGGCGATTTCGCCGATGGTGCGAGACCTCAAGTGCATGCTGATCATGGAGCCGGGCCGTGTGATCGTCGGCAACGCCGGCATCTTGATGACCAAGGTCCTCTACACGAAGGACACGGACGCGAAGCGGTTCATGATCGTGGACGCGGCCATGAACGACTTGATCCGTCCCAGCCTCTACGGAGCCTACCACGACATCCGGCCCGTGCGTGAAATGCCGGAGTCCGCGACCAGGACGGTCGATGTGGTCGGGCCGGTGTGCGAATCCGGAGACTTTCTGGCCAAGGACCGAAAAATGCCGGACGTGGCGAACGGCGAACTGCTGGCCGTCATGAGCGCCGGGGCCTACGGCTTCGTCATGTCGTCGAACTACAACTCGCGTCCTCGCATTCCGGAAGTGTTGATCAAGGACGGACAGTTCCACGTGATCCGGGCCCGCGAGTCCTACGAGGATTTGATTCGCGGGGAACGCATTCCCGATTTTCTCGCCTAGCCGAACCTCGGCCAGTCGCGCGGTTCATCTGCGGGAGCAGGATGTTCAAAGGATCGCTCATCGCCATCGTCACCCCCTTCAAGAAGGGCCGCTTGGACGAGCGGGCCCTCGGCGACCTGATCGAGTTTCAAATTGCCAACGGCACCCACGGCATCGTGCCATGCGGCACGACCGGGGAGTCCGCCACGCTGTCCCACGACGAGCATAATCGGGTCATCGCCTTCACCGTGGAGGCCGTGCGGCGGCGCGTGCCGGTCATCGCCGGCAGCGGCTCCAACAGCACGGAGGAGGCGATCGCCCTCACGCAGTATGCCAAGAAGGCCGGCGCGGACGCCGCCTTGCTCATCACGCCCTATTACAACAAGCCGACGCAAGAGGGCCTGTATCGGCACTATCAGGCCATCGCCGAGGCGGTCGACCTGCCGCAAGTCTTGTACAACATTCCCGG
>SWDL01000070.1 GCA_005116795.1 Nitrospira sp.
AGGAGGGATCAACACGATGAACACGACGACCGATCGGCTGATGGCGGCAGGAGTCCTCGCCGGGATGCTCTGCCTTTCCGGCTGCGGCTATAATGAGATCCAGGGCCTGGATGAAGAGACCACCGCGAACTGGAGTGAGGTCCTGAATCAATATCAGCGACGGGCGGACCTGATTCCAAATTTGGTCGAAACCGTCAAAGGCTACGCGGCCCACGAGCGGGAGACGCTGGAGGCCGTCACCAATGCGAGGGCGGCGGCCGCCGGCATCAAGGCCACGCCGGAGTTGCTCAAAGACGAGGCGGCGTTCAAGAAATTCCTCGACGCCCAGGCGCAGCTCTCCGCCGGGCTCGGGCGATTGTTGGCCGTGGCCGAACAGTATCCCAATCTCAAAGCGAACGAGAATTTCAAGGATCTGCAGAGTCAGCTTGAAGGCACGGAAAACCGCATCACGGTCGCCCGCAAACGCTACATCGAAAAAGTCGCCGATTATAACAAGGCCGTGCGATACTTCCCCACCAACCTCACGGCGAAGTTTCTCCTCCATGCGGACGTGAAACCTCAGTTCACGGTCGCCGATGAGAAGGCCGTAAGCGCTCCGCCGGTCGTGAAATTCTAGGTTGAGGTTCAGGTTGAGGTTCAGGACTTCGAAGAAGAAGATGTCCTACACCTCAATCATTACCTTAGCCTCAACCTTGGCCTGCCCGCTCGCCGCGCTGGCCCTCGACGTACCCCCGCTGACGGGGCGCATCGTGGACCGAGCCGATCTGCTTCCCGCCGATCGTGAAGCAAGCCTCACGGCTGACCTCGATGCGCACGAGCGCAAGACGACCAACCAAGTGGCGGTCCTGACCATCCCGTCGCTCGAAGGCGACGATCTCGAAGACTTTTCTCACCGCGCCGCGACCACCTGGGCTCTCGGGCACAAAGGGACGGACAACGGGGTCTTGATTCTGGTCATTCCAAGCGATCGAAAAGTCCGGATCGAAGTCGGCTACGGCCTCGAAGGGACCTTGACGGATGCGCGCGCGTCCCGGATCGTTCGTCGGGAGATGGTTCCGAAGTTCCGAACCGGGGACTATGCGGGCGGGATCACCGCCGGAGTGACGGCGGTGCTCGGAACCATTGAAGGCGCCTACAGGGAACCGGCCGAATCCGCTCAGCCTGCCGGCCCATCCGGCGCCCACCCGTTGCTCCTCCTCATTTTCCCCATCTTCGTTGGAGTCCTGTTCGGCACGATGGCCGGTATGTTTTCTGGCGGCGGCATTGTGGTCGGCAGCCTGGTCACCTTCTTTTCTGCCCTTCAAGCCGGGTGGCTATGGGCAGCGGCCGGGGCGGGGGTGACGCTCCTGTTCTCTTTTTTCCTGGCACAAGCCGCTGCCGGACTTGAACCACAGGCCGGAGCGAGAGGTCGAAGGCGAGCAGGCTGGGACTCCGGCTGGTCTGGAGGCTGGCCTGGCGGAGGCGGGTTCTCCGGCAGTGGCGGAGGCTTCGGCGGCGGGGGAGCGTCGGGGAGCTGGTGAGGAGAATGGGAAATGGTGTATGGGCAGAAAGGCATGGGTAATGGTTGATGGAAGCAGGCACATAGAAGAATGTGGATGACCATAGACCATTTACCATCAGCCATGTTTTCAGAATCAGACCTCCAACGCATTCGTGACGCCGTGCGGGCCGCGGAGCGCCGCACGCGGGGTGAGATCGTCCCCATGATCGTCCCGCGATCAGCCGTGTATCGCGAAGCGTCCCATCGAGGAGGACTGCTGACTGCCCTGCTGACGCTCACGATCTTCCTGACGGCGGAAGTCGGCTGGGGCGCCCGGGCGGTCAGCGAGTTTCACCCCTGGGTGGTCATGGTGGCTGTCGTCGCGGCCTATGTGATCGGTCACTATGTGGGGAGTTGCCCGTGGGGCATTCGTTTCTTGGTCACCGACCATCGCATGGCCGACAAAGTGCGACGGCGAGCCGAACTGGCCTTCTACGAACAGGGCCTCCACCGGACGCGCGAGGCGACCGGGGTGCTGATCCACTTGTCCTTGTTGGAGCGGCGCGTCCAGATTCTGGCCGACCGGGCGATCAACGAGATCGTGTCGCCCGAGACCTGGGACAGCATCGTACGGACGATCGTCGACGGCATTCGTGGGAACCGCCCGACCGACGCGTTGTGCGACGCGATTGCCTCGTGCGGCGACCTCCTCGCCCGACACTTCCCGCCGACCCCCGGCGACAATCCGAACGAGCTGCCGGACGGCGTCGTTCACGAACGCTGACCCTGGTTGCATTGAACTCACAGGTTCACTAGGATACCGCCGGCGCGATGGTACGCGGCCCGGTTCGCGTTCGCCCCTGCCGGTTTTTCCATGGTCATGAATCAGCGGCATCCCATTTCCACCTACAAGGAGGACCTATGTCGAACGTGAGTGCGCCGTCAGAGACTGCCGTGGCCCCGATGGGAGCCGGCCCGGACATCCCCAGCAAATTTGAAACCGCGTTTGAAGTTGTCGTCTTCGCCAGCCGCTGGATCCAGGCGCCGCTCTATGCCGGCCTGATCATCGCCGAGCTGCTCTATGCCTACAAGTTCCTCACCGAGCTCAT
>SWDL01000071.1 GCA_005116795.1 Nitrospira sp.
CCGACGATGAATTCGTATAAGCGGTTGACGCCGGGCTTCGAGGCGCCGGTGCTGCTGGCCTATTCGAGCCGGAATCGGTCCGCCGGCATCCGGATCCCGATGTACTCTCCGAGCCCGAAGGCGAAGCGGATTGAAGTGCGGTTTCCAGACCCTGCCGCGAATCCGTATATTGCGTTTGCGGCCATGCTCATGGCCGGTTTGGACGGGATCGAGAACAAAATCAATCCAGGGGCGCCGATGGAGAAAGATCTCTACGATCTCGAGCCGAAGGAACTGTCAAAGGTCCCCACGATGCCGGGAAGCTTGGAAGATGCCCTGCGAAACTTGGAGAAGGATCATCAGTTCCTGCTCAAGGGCGGGGTGTTTACGGAAGACCTGATCGAAACCTGGATCTCATTCAAGCGCAGCAAGGAGGTCGACCAGGTCCGGTTGCGGCCGCATCCGTATGAGTTCTTTTTGTATTACGACTGCTAGGAAGGCGGCGGAGGGGGAGGCCTCCTCGCCACCGGGACTTGAACGTCTGGCCGGGAGATAGTAAGCATCAGCTTCACTGGAACAATGACGTTCCCGAGAAGCTCAAGTGACAGCGCGCGCACATTCTTCGCGATCTGACGAAGCGGTCCGGTCGCGTTGCCCCCTGGCAAAGGCGCCAGGTCTGCAGTGAAGGCTTCGTTCATTTTGACGACTGTCTGCTGCGTCCTGGCGCTTTTAATTTTGAATTCACCGGCCTCTCAGGTCGCTCCGATAAGGAACCATGCGTCCGCGCCCGGCGAGGATGTCAAAAGAGTCTGATCAATGACAGGAGGGTTGCCATGACAGTGTGGAGAGTCGGATGTGCGCTGGTCGTGCTGCTTGTCTCCGCATCGTCATGCTGGGAGGGGGGGAGGAGCTGGGCAGCGGAGAGCGCGCCCGCCACATCATCGCCATCGATCGAAACCAGCTCGCCTCCGGTAGGAACGCCGGCAGCTCATCCGACAGTCGACGGAGCTGATACCGCCTGGGTCCTGGTCTCGTCCGCCCTCGTACTGGCGATGATCATTCCTGGTCTGGCGCTCTTTTATGGGGGACTCGTGCGGAGCAAGAACGTCCTGGGGACGATCATGCAAAGCTTCGTGATTCTCTGCTTGATCAGCCTGCTCTGGGTCCTGTTGGGGTACAGCTTGTCCTTTGGTCCGGATCAGTGGGGCCTCATCGGGAATCTCGAGTGGGTGGGGTTGTCTGGAGTCGGGATGGCGCCGCACCCGACCTACGGCCCGACTATTCCCCACCAAGCGTTCATGGTGTTCCAACTGATGTTCGCTGCGATCACCCCGGCCTTGATTACCGGCGCGTTTGCGGAGCGCATGAAGTTCACCGCCCTCCTCCTCTTTGCCGCCTTGTGGTCTCTGATCGTCTACGCTCCGATTGCTCACTGGCTGTGGGGCGGGGGGTGGCTGGGGCGCCTCGGAGCGCTGGATTTCGCCGGAGGCGCGGTCGTCCACATCAGCTCAGGGGTCAGTGCGTTGGTCTGTGCGGCTGTGCTCGGTGCGCGCCGCGGCTACGGCACGGAGTATATGGCCCCCCATAACTTGCCGCTCACGCTGTTGGGGGCCGGCTTGTTATGGTTCGGCTGGTTCGGGTTCAATGCCGGCAGCGCTCTGGGCGCGAACCAGACGGCCGTCTCGGCCTTTCTTGCGACTCACATGGCGGCGGCCACGGCCGGGCTCACGTGGCTGGTCGTGGAGTGGCTTCACCGCGGGACCCCGACGGTGCTCGGCATGGCGAGCGGGGTCGTGGCTGGACTTGCGACGATCACGCCTGCCGCGGGGTACGTCGGGCCGTTCTCCGCGATGCTGATCGGGCTGTCGGCAGGCGCGCTGTCATACCTTGCCATCATCTGGAAGAGCACGTTCGGGTATGACGATTCCCTCGACGTGGTCGGAATACATGGGGTCGGCGGCATACTCGGTATCCTTGCGACCGGTCTCCTCGCATCAAAGGCCGTGAATGCGGCGGGGGCAGATGGCCTGTTATTCGGCAACCCGATGTTCTTCGGGGTGCAGGCGTTGACCGTCCTGGTGGTAGCGGGCTTCTCCGCGCTGGGGACTCTTGTCATTCTTTACGTCGTCAAACACCTGACGGGACTGCGCGTGACAGCAGAAGAAGAGTCGTTGGGACTTGACCTCAGCCAGCATGATGAACGCGCGTATTCGTGAGTCTACAGGCTCTCGTCCTTGGCGGTGAGAGAGGCGCCTCCGAGGGCGGTGTGACATGGTCAAAGCTCCTGAACTACGAGAGGACGCGCTGCAGGATGAACGCGTGGCGCTTGAAGGCATGCTGTCCGTGCTGGACGGGGCCGGCTCGCCGCAACACAAGCTCGATCAGGCTTGCAGGATGCTGCAGGAACGACTGTCCAGGATTCGTGTGACCAGCGCCCCCACCCCGGCGGTGATCGTCAGTGATCCGGCTCATACAGCGTCGGCCAGCATCGTCGGGCGGAGTCCCGCGATGGAAGAGGTCTACCAATCAATCCGACGAGTCAGTCACACTCAGGCGACCATCCTGTTGCGAGGAGAAAGCGGCACCGGAAAGGAATTCGTCGCCAAGGCGATTCACGCCCATGGCCCAAGGGCCGCCGGTCCATTTATCCGGCTGCATTGCGCGGCGGTGACCGAAACCCTCTTGGAAAGCGAACTCTTTGGGCACGAGCGTGGAGCCTTCACCGGGGCCGTCGCGATGCGGAAGGGGCGGTTCGAGCAGGCCGACGGCGGTACTCTGTTCTTGGACGAAATAGGGGACATTCCCTTGGCAATCCAAGTCAAGCTGCTGCGGGTCCTGCAAGAAAAAAGCTTCGAACGGGTCGGTGGGAGTCGCACGGTCTCGACGGATGTGCGCGTGATCTCGGCGACTCATCGAGATTTGGAAGTCATGGTCCATGCGGGAACCTTTCGGGAAGATCTGTACTATCGTTTGAATGTCGTGCCGATCGTGCTTCCCCCGTTGCGGGCGAGAGGCGAGGATATTCTTTTGCTGATCGACCATTTCTTGGGAACCTGTAACAGGGAGAACCGCAGACACCTCCGCCTGGGCAAAGATCTGCGAGATCTCATGAGACGGTACGACTGGCCAGGCAATGTCCGGGAATTGCAGAATTGCGTCGAGCGGCTGGTGGTGATGGGTGACCCCGGGCGTGACCTGGTGACCTCGGAGACCTTGCCGGCTGTCCTCCGAGGGTATTTCTCGGATATGAAACAGGTCACAGAAGCCGGGCACTCTCTCAGCGGGCCGGCGGCTCGG
>SWDL01000072.1 GCA_005116795.1 Nitrospira sp.
TCGAACCGGCCTTCGTGTCCGAGCATCTTTCTTGGTGCTCCGTGGGCGGTCGTTTCTTCAACGATCTCTTGCCGCTCCCGTACACATCCGAAAGCCTGGACCATGTGTGCGCCAGGATCGACCAAGTCCAGACTGTATTGAAGCGGCCTCTGCTGATCGAGAATATTACGCGGTATCTCACGTGGCAGGACTCCACGGTGCCGGAAGGAGAGTTCATGGCCGAGGCGGCCCGGACAACCGGCTGCGGGATTCTGCTCGATATCAACAACGTCTATGTCAACGCGATCAACTTTCACCTGGACCCGCTGGATATGCTGACGGCGATTCCGGCCCAGGCCGTCTGGGAAATCCACCTGGCCGGCTTCGATCGCTTCGGGAGACGGCTGATCGATACCCATGGTCAGGCGGTGCACCCGGACGTCTGGAAACTGTATGAGTGGGTGATCGACCGTATCGGCCCGCGTCCGACGCTGATTGAATGGGACACCAATATGCCGCCGCTCCCCCTGTTGGTGGAACAGGCCGAACAGGCGGACGCAATTCTTGGACGATGCCATGTCACAGCTTCGTGAGATTCAGCAGGCGTTTTCCGATGGGGTCATCAATGGGACCTATCACGCCGTGGCAGGGGCGATCCATCCGGGAGAGTCGGCCCTGCGGAGCGTGGCGCTCTATCGCCGGCTGATTCGTTTCAACTATGCGCAGGTATTGAAGGTCACCTATCCGGTCTTGTGTCGGTTCGTCGGTGAACGGCATTTCGGAATCGTCGCCCGTGCGTATCTGAAGGTGTATCCCTCGACCAGCGGCGATCTGTTTCCCTACGGGCGCCATCTGCCGACGTTTCTGAACGAATTACAGATGTCTCCTCTGCTGGCCGAACTGGCGCGGCTGGAATGGGCCTGCCATGAGGTCCACCAGGCGGCCGATGCCCCCCGGCTGTCCGGTGATCAGCTTCTGACAATCGCGTCGGTCGATCCGTCGTGCGTGACGGTTCGCGTTCATGCGGCTGCCCGCATTCTGCGTGCTCCCTTCCCCGTGCATCGTGTCTGGCTGGCGCTGCAACCGGGGGTCCCAACAGACGAGGTCGTCGACCTGCCTCTTCCGAATGAGGAGACCGCCATGATCGTGACACGAGGGGACGGGAAGGTGCAGGTGACGCCCGTGGCCGCACTCGACGGCCTCTTGCTCGAGGCCATGGCGGACGGAAAGACTTTGGCCGAAGTTGAGCGGATGGCCATTGAGTCTCAGCCCGAATTCGACTTCCAGCGGTTGTGGGCCACGCTGCTGAATCTGCGCGTGATCAGTGGGATTTCCGTGAAGGAGACCGCATGACAGACGCGATCGGCTTTCTGAAGCGCGCGGCGCCCGTCGCCGTCTCCGCCTACCGTCGCCTGGTCCGAGTTCTGGAGTCGCTGATTCCGATCTTTGACCTCTCCGTCCGTCTGTATCTGGCGCAGATCTTCTGGAAAGGCGGCATGGTCAAACTTTCCAGTTGGATGTCGACCGTGATGCTCTTCACGATGGTCTACGATGTGCCCGTGCTGCCGCCCGAACTGGCCGCGTATCTGGCCACCGCCGTCGAGTTGGGCGGCTCGTTCCTGCTGGCGATCGGCTTGGCCGGACGATGGGCGGCGCTCTCGCTCTTCGGGCTCAATATCGTCGCGTCGCTCACGTATGGGCAGTTGTCCGAAGCCGCCCTCCAAGAATCGTTCTATTGGGGAATTCTTTTCCTCTACTTCGTCCTGCACGGGCCTGGGCTCCTCTCCGCCGATGCGCTGTGGCAGTACCTGGTTCGACGAAGACAAGCACCAGCCACCCCCTAGGCGTCGCGGAAGGGAATGCACGGTGAGCGGCTCAACTGCGAGCCCCCTCCCGACCTCCCTTGTCCAGCCGCCTTGACTCCACGTCCATTCACCATTACCCTCTCCACCAGCATGGCAACAACCGGCCCCAGACGAGTCCTGGTTGTCGAGGACGAACGGGATATTCTCGATTTGGTACGCCTGTACCTCGAAAAGGAAGGGTACAGAACGCTCAGCGCTTCTTCCGGCGCCGAGGCCTTGCGTGTGATCAAGTCCGACCGCCCAGACCTCATCGTGCTGGATCTCATGCTCCCTGAGATGGATGGGCTGGAGGTGTGCAAACGCCTTCGAGCGGACCCCCAGACGGCCATGGTCCCCATCATCATGTTGACGGCCAAGGCCGAGGAATCCGACACCATCATCGGCCTGGCGCTCGGCGCCGACGACTATGTCACGAAACCCTTCAGCCCCAACGCCCTTGTCGCGAGGGTCAAGGCCCTGTTCCGCCGGATGGAACGCGCTCAGGAGGCCCCGGCCCGGTACGCCTACGGGCCGCTGACGATGGATCTCGCGCGGCATGAGGTCAAGACCGACGGGAAAGAAGTGCAATTGACGGCAAAAGAGTTCGGTCTCCTGGAGCACTTGCTCCGCCATCGGGGACGCGTCCTGACACGGGACGTCCTGCTCGACTCCGTCTGGGGATACGACCGGGACGTGACCACGCGGACGGTCGATGTGCATGTGCGCCGTCTGAAGCAGAAACTCCCGTTCCTCAACGAGGCCATCGTGTCGGTGAAATCCCTCGGGTACAAGCTCAAAGACTGTGATACCCCTACCGAACCTGCCTAAGTTGTCGATACGCCTCAAGGCCATCCTCAGCGCCCTCTTGGCGGTGAGCCTCGGGATCCTGGTGGCCGGATGGCTGGCACTGCGTTCTCTCGAACAACTGGAACTGGCCAGGCTAGAAGAGACCCTGATCGTTCGGACTGAACTTGCCGCCTACTCCCTCACGCCGACACTCTCGCCGGGCCGCCCGCTGCCGCTCGGGCAAAGGGAGAGGGAATCACTCCATAGGGCCACCGCCGAGATTGCACGGCATGCCCTTGCCCGTGTCACCGTCATCGCCCCCGACGGCACGGTCTTAGCCGACAGTACGATTCCCGCCACCGCGGACGCCTCACAACTGGAGAATCACCGTCGCCGGCCGGAAGTCATCCAAGCGCTCAGCGACGGGCGCGGGAGACACGTCCGCAAGAGCGCTACGACCGGAGTCAACACCGCCTATTTTGCACTGCGTATCGATGGTCCCTCGGGAGTGGCCGTGGCCGTCGTTCGGCTCGGTCTCCCGTTGACCACGCTCGAATCTCGAATCGGCGACCTGCAGCACGCGCTGGCCCTCGCATGCAGCGTGGCCTTGGGGGCGGCCATCCTCCTGAGTCTCATGATTTTCAACGGACTGACAAAGCCGCTGAGCGACATTGCCGTGGTGGCTCGGCGGATCGCCGGAGGCGCCCTTGGAGAGCGAGTCGCCGGCCCCTCGCGAGACGAGGTCGGCATGCTGGCCGAGTCGATCAATCAGATGGCCGATCAGTTGGAAAGCAAGATCCAGCAGGTGTCCGAGGACCGGGCCCAGTTGCTGGCCATGTTGAGCTCGATGGTCGAAGGCGTGATGGTCTTGGATGTTCAGGGCCGTCTGCTGCGGATGAATCCAGCTGCGGAACGCATGTTCGGACTGTCCAGCGGCAGTTGCTCCGGACAACACATCGACCGTGTCATTCGGCACCAGGAATTCGCCGAGCTTGTCCGTCGCGTCTTAGCCTCCAAGGAGCAGGGCGGCGGGGAAATCACGATGAGGCCGTCGGGGACCACGCTTCGGATCGAAGCCACGGTCACGGATTGCCAGCGGGACGACGAGGCCTGCGCCGTGTTTGTCCTTCACGACATCACGGCCCTGCGGCGATTGGAAAAGGTCCGGAAAGATTTCGTCGCCAACGTCTCCCATGAGCTCCGCACCCCACTGACCTCGATCAAAGGATACGTGGAAGCGCTCCTGGACGGAGCCTTGTCGAACCCGGCGCAGGCGGAACCGTTCCTGCAGATCATCTCAAGACAGGCCGATCGCCTGAATTTGATTATCGAGGACCTGCTGCAATTGTCCCAGATCGAATCAGGGCAGGTTCACTTCAAGCATGAGCCCGTCGATCTGAAAGATCTGATCGAGCGCAGCCTGGCCATGATCAAGCCGATCGCCGACAAGAAACGGCACCGAGTCACCCTGGCGCTCCCCCCCGATCTTCCGCCGATCAGCGGCGACGAGGAACGACTCGGCCAAGTCCTCACGAATCTCTTGGACAATGCGGTGAAATACACGCCGGAGGGGGGACGGATCGAGATTTCCGGGCGCCGGATCGGCGAGTCCGGCTCAGGGCAGGTGGAACTCTGCGTCGCCGATAGCGGCGTTGGGATTCCACCGGCTGATCGACCACGAGTCTTCGAGCGATTCTATCGCGTGGATAAGGCGCGGTCGCGCGAATTGGGGGGCACCGGCTTGGGACTCTCGATCGTGAAGCACATTGTGGAAGGCCACCGCGGCGCCATCTGGGTCGAAGGCAACGATCCCTTCGGGAGCCGGTTTCTTATACGGCTCCCGATCGCGATGCTGTCGGACGCGGCAAGCCAGCCGCTGCCGCAGGCCTGAGGTCTCCCTAGGCCCCCCTCTCTCCTCACGACCTATCCGATGAGGGACAGCAGCAAGTAGAGCAGGCTGGCCGCCAGGCCCGATCCGGGCAGCGTAAAGATCCAGGCTGAGAAGATACGAGCCGAGACCCCCCAGCGGACTGCGGAGAGCCGCTGCACGGCTCCGACCCCCATGACGGACGACGTGATGGTGTGGGTGGTGCTGACCGGCAAGCCGAAATGCGCCGTCGTCAACAACACCGCCGCCGCGCCGGTCTCCGCGGCGAATCCGTGAACCGGATCCAGCTTCACGATGCGCATCCCGAGGGTCCGGACGATGCGCCATCCGCCGGCGACCGTCCCGAGCCCCATGGCCAGCGCGCAGGAGATGACCACCCAGGT
This sequence comes from Nitrospira sp., assembly GCA_005116795.1. GTDB lineage: Bacteria > Nitrospirota > Nitrospiria > Nitrospirales > Nitrospiraceae > RSF151. Next base: position 4,881 of record SWDL01000072.1, read on the forward strand.
CGGGACGTCGGCCGTCGTGAGTTGGCCGCCTGCCAACAGCGCGAGTGTGATGATCCCCATGACCTTTTGCGCATCGTTGGCGCCGTGGCTATAGGCCATGAAGCCGGCAGACAGCAACTGGAGCCGGCTGAAAGTCAGCACCGCCACATGACGCGCGACCCGGAAAAACGCCCAACTCAGGACGACCATGATCAGCCACCCGATGAGAAACCCGAAGAGCGGCGAGACGAACATCGCCTCAAGAATCTTGCGTAAGCCCTTGAGATGCACCACGGCCCAGCCGCCATGCGTGAGCGCCGCCCCGACCAACCCACCGATCAGCGCATGCGAGGAACTGGTCGGCAGCCCCAGGAGCAACGTGAAGATGTTCCAGAGGATCGCGCCGCTCAGGGCGGCGGCGATCACCACCGGGGTCACGGATCCAGGATCCACGATGCCCACCCCCACCATTTTGGCGACGGCCGTCGACATAAAGGCCCCGGCCACGTTCAACACGCCGGCCATGACCACCGCCGTGAGCGGACGGAGCACCCGTGTCGAGACGACGGTGGCAATAGCGTTGGCGCTGTCGTGCCAGCCGTTCGTGAAATCGAAGAGCAGCGCCAGGATCACCACGACCAGCAACATTCCGCTGAGATCAGGCATTTGTTTCGTGAGGGGTGAGGGGTTTAGTGGTGCTTCAGCGCGATCCGCTCCAACACATTCGCCACGTCTTCACAGCGATCCGTGCCTTCCTCGAAGGTTTCGTAGATCTCTTTCCATTTGATGACCGCAATCGGATCTTTCTCGGCTTCAAACAGGGCCGAGATCGCCTGGCGCATCACCCGATCGGCTTCATTCTCCAGACTATTCACTTGCACGCAATGATCCGTGACATGGGGGTTTTTCATCCCCAACTGGTCGATCCCGGCGCCGACGGACACCGTGGCCTGATACAGGATGTTCGCCAACTGAATCGCCGTGTCCGTCGGCCGGTCCACCTTGAACACGACGAACCGATCAGCCAGCTCTTCGACCACGTCGAGAATGTCGTCCACGGCGCTGGCCAGATCGTGGATGTCCTCCCGATCGAGCGGCGTGATGAACGTCTGATTCAGCTTGCGCACAATGTCATGGGTGATCCCGTCGCCCACGTGCTCGATATCCTTGATCTGCCTCGCCTTCTGGGCCGGCTCCCTGTAGTCCTCCAACATCTGCTTCAGCGCCAGACACCCTGCGATGGCGTTATGCGCGGCCTTTTGAAACAGCGCGAAAAACTCGATTTCGCTCGGCATCAAGAATCTGAACATCGTCTCACCACCGAATCAGCGCCGCGCCCCAGGTCAGCCCGCCGCCGAACGCCCCGAGGACCGCGACGTCCCCGGAGGCAAGGCGGCCTTGCCTGACGGCATGATCCAGGGCCAGGGGCAGCGAGGCCGAGGACGTATTTCCGTACTGTTCGATCACGGGAGCCATCACGGCCGGATCGAGACCTAGTCGGGAGGCCAAGGCCGACAGTATTCGCCCATTGGCCTGGTGAAACACCGCATGCTTGACCTCAGACAGGCTGACCCCAAATTCTTTGAGAAGATCCGTAATGGCCGCGGCCAGTCGTCGCACCGCCACGCGAAACAGCGGC
>SWDL01000073.1 GCA_005116795.1 Nitrospira sp.
TTACTCCCCCATTACTCCCCCATTACTCCCCCATTCAAGTCAGCCTCAGAGTATTCCGATCTGTAACCGTGAAGGCCGCCCTTGCACAGAGGCGTCGCACTTGCCCGTACAAGGAGACGAGAGAATGTAGAAGGAGAGGAGGGAAAAAGCAATGAGCAGGAAGAGGTTGTGGATGATCCTTACCGGCAGCGAAATAGGAAGGAGAGAGTCTGATGAGCGACAAGAAGGGCTCTAATTCATACGCGACGACCGTGGTCATCCTGTTGCTGTGGACGATGGCGGGAACGGGATGTGAGACCGTCCACTACCCGATTGCATACGCGAAAGATTATCCCTCGGTTCAACAAAGGAACCTGGATAAACCGGCCGTCGTGCTGCAGGTGGAGGATGCGATCCCGGAGGAAGAGTTCAAGAAAGCCCAGGATTTTCTGGGAGAGGATACACAATCTTTCCTATGGGATATCTTCTTCCCGGTAACGAAAACTGCCATCTATTCTGCAGATCAGCCGCGGAACCAGCTTGTCAGCGCTGTATTGCAAGAACAGTTCTCCGCAGCCGGATTGCCCGCACTCGATCTGTCCGGGCAGAAGCCTGGCCAATTCGGCGAAGGGGCTCGCGAGGCCCTATCCCTGTCGGTTCGGATCAAGAAACTCAAGGTCTCGACGTCCCTCTCGACTCTCGTGCCGTTGCTCATCGTCACCTTTGTGCGCTTTGACGATGAACAGGTCGATGTCGTCCTTGACTGCCAGGTGACTCAGCCGGGGAACCCGACCCCGCTCTGGAAGGGGACCGTATCGGGAAAGGCAGAAAGCGAAGAACTCAAAAAGATGGAACGGACAGCCAGGGCGAAGGTCAACGACTCGAACGCGTGGATGGTGCATGAGGCGATCGACCGGGCGGTCCGGGACTTCGTCAATCAATCGCAGGTGGTGCAAGTGAGCGTGCGACTGCGGAACGAGACCTTCGCGAAGGCTATGAAAACCGCCCAGGACACCGAGGCCGGCGGCAATCTGCGAGCCGCGCTCAGCCAGTACGGCCGCGCCTACCGTGTGGCCGGCGACGGCAAGCAATCGCTGGCCGTCATTCAGACCGTGGCCGAGGCCGTGCGCAAGTTGCCGAACAGGCCGGAACTGCCGGAAGACGCGCGTCGATATGGGGTACAGGCCGCCTCATTGGTCCAGAACAAGAAATATACCGAGGCCATATCCACCTATGACCAGGCCTTGGATGTCGCACCCTGGTGGCCCGAGGGACATTTCAATCGAGCCCTCCTGGCGGCGCAAGAATCCCGATTCGCCGAGGCCATCACCTCCATGAAGTCCTACCTTGCGCTCGCGGCCAACGGGTCTGACGCCCGCGCCGCGCAGGATAAAGTCTATGAGTGGGAGCTGAAGGCGAAGTGATGATGCGGCTCTCCGTCCCCCCTGTGAAACCATGCGTCATGCGAAAGGATCGCGTCACATGATCATGCTCAGCACACCGAGGTGGTTCACCTTTGTCATGGTGTTGTCGCTCACCAGCCTTCTGGTGTCATCGGCCTACGCCTGCTGCAGCAATTACGCGGAGTTCGCCGCGCAGTGCCGCGCGCAGGGCGGTATCCCCGGCATGGGCGCGACGTGCAAGCCACAGAGTGGCGGCGGGTCAAGCGGTGGATTGTCCGGCCTCTCCGGCGGTGGAGCAAGCTCCAATCAGCAACTGATGATGGGGATTGCAGGGGCCTTGGGGGCTGCGTTTGGTGAGTCTCTCCGGGAGCAAGCCGCCAACCGCGCACAGCAGCGTCAGCAAGACATGGAACGTGCTGCGGTGGAGATGGCGCGGTTCCAAGCCCTAGAGCAGGAACGCATGAGGCAATTGGAAGCGCGGCACCAGAAATTGCTGAGCAGCCTGAAGGGAGGGCTCGGCCACACGGAATTGGGGCTGAAGCGTATGGGGTCCGGAACACTGGAGCTGAAAGGCGGAACTGCGATGTTCGGGGAATCGAACGCGACCGGCACAGTGAAATACGGAGAGGAAACTTCCGGCCTTGCGCTCAAGATGCCGGAGGCGCCGCCGACACCGACAGGCAAGTTTATCGACCCCTCGCAAATGGACAAGGTCTGGGCCGACTACCATCATGCGGCCGATGAACATGCCAAGGCGGACCTGCGCCGCCAGCAACTGGAAGAGGAAAAGAAGCTGGCCGAACGAATCAAGAAAGAAGCGGAAAAGAAGTATCAGGAGGAACAGCAGCAGGCGGCATTGATCCCGAAGGATCAACCGGCGAAGCAAGAGGCAGACGACAAGCTGGCTCAAGCAGAAAAACTCCTGAATCAAGCGACGGACCTGGACCGGAAGGCGACCCAAGACCTGGACAAAGCGAAGCAAGATCTCCAACAGGCCAAGCTCGACCTCGACCGGACCGAGAAGGAACGCGCCAAGGCCGAGAAGAGCCTGGCCCAAGCCGAGACGGGGCAAACCAAGTAGAGAGGACGTGCATGGGACTATGTGCCCTCAACATTCAGACCCGCCCCCCGCTGTGCGACTGGCCTCTGCTGATTGCCCTCGTCGGGATTCTCTCCGCCGGCGCAAGCTGGGCGGCCGATCCATCGACGCCGGCCCCATCCATGACCCCGCGCGCGAAGCTGGAGCGGATGCTCGCCTGCCAACAGACGGAGAAGGAGGCGGCACTCAGGGAGAAAGCGAAGGTCGACGCGCACCTCCACGATGTCCAGGCGTTTCGCGGAACTCTGTCGGATAACCCGAAACACCGCCTCGCCCTCGACAAAACCGAGCAGGCATTGGAGAGGGACCGCGAGGCACTCGCGAAGGCTGAGGAACGCCTTCGGCTGGCCACTCTTCAAATCGGCATGACGGAACGAGCCATCCGGTATCTACCCGCGTACTCCGCGAGCCAGTCTCCCGGTCTGATTGAAAGCGGCAAACAAGGCATTGCCGACTGGTTGGCCCAGTTTCGTTCCGACAACAGCGCGGTCATCGAGAAACAACTCGAGGATGAACAAGGGTTTGTCAACGATCCGGTACTGCACCGACGACTTGGTGCATTGCTGGATCGAGTCCAAGTCGTCTCCACTGGTACCGACGTCCCGGTCACCATCCGCATTCTGGATAAGCCGACTGGAAGAGACGCCTTTACGACAGGAACCACCATGTATTTCGACAAGGCGTATCTCGATCAACTCGAAAAGGCATCTCGAACCCAGAAGTCTCTCGATGATCAACTCCTTTTCACTATGGGCCACGAACTCGCGCATATCCAGCTTCACCATGTCAATCTTGGATTCGCCGAGGAGTATTGGCAGAAAAAGCAAAATA
>SWDL01000074.1 GCA_005116795.1 Nitrospira sp.
TTGAAGGGCGAGACGCGGTTTCATCGTTCGGAATCCTCGCTCGACACCTCCGTAAACTACCGGGCAGCACTTAGGATAGTCCGGCCATCGGAATTGTCAATACCATGAAGCGTTCCCTCAGCTTGCCCCGCCGAGGGCTCCGCGGCGACGATCTGGGCGGCAAGATACGCTTTGACAGACGGATCTGATTTCAGCACCTCGAGCACTGCCTTGGCGATCAGCTCATATCCGGCCGCGTTGGTATGCCAGCTATCCGCCAGCATGTAGACCTCGCCAAAAGACTCGATCGGCCGATAGACAATCTTTCCTTGTTGACCAGCCTCGACCGTGAAGCTGCGGATATGAGGCACATCGAGACCGTCCCATTTTCCAGCCATCCCGCTGTTGGTATAGACGTAGAACAGCTTCGTGCCATCCGGAAAGCCGGTTCGATAGGTCCAGACCTTGTCGTTCGCCCTCTCATCACCATGCGTGCCGTCGTCGTACATGGCGACCATATTCGGGAGAGCGGCTCCGAGCTTGGGATGAGCTCCGGCCATGAACATGGCAGTAGGGACAGGGTGATCTTTCGCATAGACGCGGAAGAGGACTTCGACGTCCCTTGCGCCGGCAGAGGCAGGCGCGGCGGCAGCCGGAGTTTCCGCGCCCGTCCCAGTAGCCTGGAAAAGAGGTTGTCCCGAAGGGTGCAACCCGAGCATGCGTTCAAGTTTCGCCTCGATCTTCGACCGCGCTTCCGCGACAAGGACACTGCTGTCGACAAGCGGCACGCCCTCAGCCCGGGCCATTCTTGCCAGCACGCCCCGGTATGGGCTGTCCTGCCACAGTTCGTTATACAGGAGAATCACTCCGATCCCGCGCCCCCGCGCCGTATCGATCATGGCGCGGATATTCTGTTCATAATCCTGCAGCGACACTCTGGTCCACTCCTCGAATTTCGCATACTGGGACGGATCGGTCATGGAACGTTCCGGCAACTCAGAGCCGGCATCGGCGGACGAGGCCGTCCCTCGCAAGATGTCGGTCAACGACTTGGGCCTGTCCTTCAGGATCTGAGCGAAGTATCGAAGCAGCCGATACGACTCGCTGTGCTTTTCCACGAATGTTCCGATTGTCTTGATCCAGTTTATCGTCTTCGCGTAGCCCGGCATATCCTTATCGCGAAAGCCCGCGACGCTCGAATCATTCATGGCATAGCCGATGATCAGGAAGTCAGGATTCAACTCGAGCACCTGCCTTTTCAGGAGTTCCAAGCCCTGATAGGAAGAGTATCCAAGTACTCCCATGTTCAGAACTTCGAACTGGGCGTCCGGAACACCTTCGCGGAGCGACTGCTGAAGCCGCTGCGGATAGGCCTGGTCTTGCCCCACATTCGCGCCGAAGGTCCAGGAATCGCCCAGGCAAATGATCCGAAAGCCATGAGCAGGTTTTGAGTCTGGAAATTCCTCGTTGCGGAAACCGTCAGAGTTCAGGATGATTTCCCACGAAGGATTGCTTCTAACGGAGGTCGGAAGCGACGGCCGGAATGTACGGAGCAAGCCTCTCCGTTCTTCTTCAGACTGGATGGGACTAAACACATCGATATAGGTCCGGCGGACGTCGGATCGCAATCTCCACAGCAACACCGCATCATCATCGAGAATCCTGAGAGGATCCCACCAGGGCGGCACCGGCCCATACTGGTCGCCGTTCATGTAGGACAAGACGACCTGCGCGGCCCAAGCGGCCCGGACAGCATACACGACCCGCAGCGTCGTTTCTGCCAGGAAGACAAAGACCAGGAGGGAGGCGAGAGACACGACGGAGTTCTTGATAACCTCTTTTGACATGAGCCGAAACATCACCGCCCTACTGAAATTGTTTCCATTCTCGCAAGAACGCTTCAGCAAAGAACTCATGGCCTGCTTCATTCAAGTGCATGTCACAGGGGATAAAGTATCGTCCGATTGTCGTCTCGGGATTCTCCTCAATGATGAAGGCGGGAAAAAGATTGATGAAGGGGACCTCTTTTTCCTCAGTCCAGCGTTTCCAGAATTTCACCTGCTTAGAACGGAGATCGTGATTCATGATTTGGTCGGGCCAGGGATAGACGACAAGCGTCAACTTCTTGCGATGGCGTTGCAGCAGGGTCAGGAGCCGATCCATGTTACCTCGGGCTTTCTCAAGCCCGGCCTTGCCGTATTTCTCGAAGACGGTGTCGTTGATCGTCCACAGCGATCTTTCCAGGTTCGTCATGGCGGCCAACGCGGCTTTGTCCATCTTGCGGCAAGCCCCATATTCCTGGTCCTGGGCAAGAGTCCTCTCCACGAGCGCGCTCAGGAATCTCAGAACAACGGAATTGTTCTGTAGCACGCTCATGAAGCGTTCTCTGTCGCTCGCCGGTTGATTGCGCGAGATCAATTGTTCAGGCCAATCACTGACGGCGATCACGTTCTCGTCTTGATCCAACTCGTAAAATGTTGCCTCATCGTGGATATCGGACAAATCCAGGAACACGACCAGCTCGTCAAACCCGAGGCCGATGTCTTCCAGGAGATACTTCGTCTTCCGATAATAGATTGCGGGAGAGTAGGAGGAGACGGCCGCATTCAGCACCTCGACATTGCGTGGCTTCAGCGCCTCGGCAATGAGGCCGGCATAGGTCTCTTCAAACCTCACCCCAATCCCCTCGGTAAAGGAGTCGCCGATCAAGAGAATTCTCCGTCGCTCCGATTGAAGGGGAATCTCGCGGATCTCGCGATCCTTGAACCCGAATGAATTCGTTTTGATCGGATACCGCTTAAGCCCCCACATTCCCAATGTCTCGTGGTTGCGCGCCAGGTCATGGTGATAAATAGCCGATCTCACCCGATAGGCCCTTTCCACATTTCGCACATCCCAGAGGCTCCAGAACGCCTTGGCGACTTGCGCGAGCATAACATCGGTCAGAATAAGCACCGCAAGGAGAAGTGCGAGATTCCTCCCGAACTCCCTTAGGGCTCGTTAATAAATAACTGGCGCAAGTTGCCATGAAAGCGATAGACTTCGTGGGTGGACAAGCTCAAGCAGAAATTCGCGGCACTGTTGCCGGCCCTGAACGAACGAGGACGACGTTTGGCGGCGGCGGCGGAGGCGCGAGCCTTGGGATACGGAGGGGTGGCCAAGGTCGCCCGGGCCTCGGGAGTGTCGACCTCCACGATCTGGCGAGGGCTGAGAGAGTTCAAGAAACGCGGCCGCAGGATGGACGCCTCGAAAGTCCGTCGGCCGGGTGGAGGACGCAAGAGCCTCGTGTCTGCCAAG
>SWDL01000075.1 GCA_005116795.1 Nitrospira sp.
CGCCTCCATTTGGGCCACACACCCAGAGACCTATCAATATGAATTCCATGCGCTGAATCGATTGCACGGGTTCAGGTTCCTGCCAGAACGGATGTTTCAGCATGTGCTCAGCGTCGGCGGGGCCTTTGGCCACGAACTCCTGCCGATCGTTACGCGGATTTGCGAGATCACCATCCTCGACCCCTCGGATGCCTATCCGGGCGGCGCGCTCCACGGCGTGCCCCTCCGGTACGTGAAGCCTGATCCGACGGGAATCATGCCCTTCGTTGACGGCGCATTCGATCTCCTGACCTGTTTCGGATGTCTGCATCACATCCCGAATGTGAGCACGGTGATTCGAGAAATGTGGCGCTGTCTCGTGCCGGGAGGCATGGCCCTCCTACGAGAGCCGATCGTGTCGATGGGGGATTGGCGGAAGCCCCGTCCCGGATTGACCAAGCGTGAACGCGGAATTCCGCTGCACCTCTTCCGAGCGTTTCTGGAGCAGGCCGGTTTCTGCATCGTCCACGAATCCCAATGCGGGTTTGCTCTGACGAGCCGGCTGAGCGGGCTGGGAATCCGCCATGTCTACAATTCGATGCCGATCGTATGGGGTGACGTGCTCCTGTCGAAACTGTTCGCATGGAATCGGAATTACCACTGCAAGAAGGTCTATCAGAAGTTCACGCCGACACTGGGCGCCTTTGTTCTCCGAAAGCCCGAGGCGACGCCGGAGGGCATGTGAAACTGGCGGTTCTGACCAATATTCTCGCCCCCTATCGCATTCCGCTATTTGAAGCGCTTCAACGGCGCGTGGAGGAGGTGTCTGTTCTGCTGATGGCTCAGCAGGAAGAGAACCGTCAGTGGACGGTGGGTGAGGTTCCCTTCAGGACGGAGGTCCTTCCTGGGTTTCATTTTCAGCCGAAGGGGCGTGACGTCTCGCTGCACGTCAACTATGGCGTGATGGCCGCGCTGAAGCGATTCAATCCGGATGTCGTTGTGAGCGGAGGCTACGCGGCTGCCAACATCCAAGCGATGCTGTACTGTCGTGTGTTCCGGACAGCGTTCGTCTCCTGGGGAGAATTAACCTCGAAGGACGGCAAGGGCGCCTCAGGGGTTCGTCGAATCCTCCGACGCTGGGTGACCAGCGGTTCAGCCGGGGCGATTGCCTCGTCCAGCGAAGCCGGCGACGCCTTTGTCCATCATGGAATGGACCGAGAGCGGGTGCTTCTGGCCTTGCTTCCGGTGAACGTGATGGACTGGCGAGAACGGACCGACCAATTCAGGGAGTCGCTGGAGTCGCTTCAGCTCCATGAACGCTTCGGTTCGCCTCTATTGCTCTCCATAGGGCAAATCATTCCGCGCAAGGGCTATCGCGAACTGTTCGATATGTATGCCCAGGTCCTTCAACGTCGGCCCGATGTGTCCCTTGTGATAGCCGGGGACGGGCCGGATCGCGCGAAACTCGAGGAGGAGGCTCAGATACGAGGGTGGGACCGCGTCCACTTTCTTGGATTCGTCCCGGCGAGCGAACTTCACAAGTACTTCGCGATTGCTGATGTGTTCGTGTTTCATACCCTCTACGATCCCTTCGGCGCTGTGATCAGTGAGGCGATGGCATCTATGGTTCCGGTGGTCTCGTCGATCCACGCGAATTCTACTGGGGACCTGATCGATGACGGCGTGACGGGGTATCGCATTGATCCCAGAGAAGCCAGGACATCGGCCGAGACGATTCTCACGCTCTTGAATTTATCGGAGGAACGTCGTCAAGCCCTGGTGACCGCTGCGTCCGAGCGGATTGCCAAATGGGACGTCGAGCCGGTAGCCGATGCCGTGGTGAGCTTCCTCAGCAGATTGAGCCGAGAGTCGGAGTTGCAGGTATGAAGTCACGCCCGGGGATTCTCGTCATCGGTCCCACGCCACCGCCCCATCACGGGGTCAGTATGGCGACCCAGGCGCTGCTCGAATCCGACTTAGCTCGGCAATTCAACTTGTCCCTTGTCGATTTGGCGGATCGCCGTGGGATCGAGCATGTGGACAAACCGGACCTCTTCGACGTGCTCTTGTTCGTCAAGCAGTGGTGGCAGGTCATTGCCAAGCTCATCCTGCGTCGCCCCCGGATCGTGTACTTGGCGATCTCTCAGCAACTGGTCGGCTTTTCCCGCGACAGCCTGTTTATCCTGCCGAGCATCCTGCTCGGCAAGCGAATCGTCTTGCACCTGCACGGGAGCAACTTTCGAAATTGGTACGACGATCAGTCTCCCCCGGTTCGAGGTTTTGCGCGGTTCATTATTCGGCGAGCCGATCGCGTCATTGTGCTCGGCGACTCACTGCGGACCCTGTTCGAGGGACTACTTCCACCGGACCGCGTGTCTGTTGTCCCCAACGGGATTCCTTGGGGGACAACGTCGGCGCTCACGGCGCATGGTCCCGCGCCGCGCCCGTTCCGAGTGCTCTATTTCAGTACGCTGAGCAGTCTGAAGGGCATCTTCGTGCTGCTCGAAGCGATTCCCTCCGTCCTGCAGGTGCGGAGGGACGTCGAATTCATCTGCGCCGGTCCGTGGTTCCGGCAGGAGGAGCAGACAAAGGCAATGGGGTTCATCCACGGGAACGGACTTGACCGATTTGTGACCTTCACCGGCGCCGTGACCACCGCAGGGGACAAACAGCGCATCTACGAGTCTGCCGACCTCTTCGTGTTCCCTGGCGTTCAACAAGAAGGACAGCCGTTGGTGGTCCTGGAAGCGATGGCGGCGGGGTTGCCGGTCATTTTTACGAACCGGGGGTGTCTGCGCGAGACGGTCATCCAGGGACACAACGGGTGGGAGGTGCCCTTGCACGACTCAGATGCGATTGCCAGGCGCATCCTCTGGTTTATGACGCATGCGGAAGCGCGGGCGGAGATGGGCCGAGCAAGCCGTCTTCGCTACGAGCAAGCCTATACGCGTGAGCAGCTCGTCTCGAATCTGTCCCGGGTCCTGAAATCGAGCCTTGAGAGGCACTCTCGCCTAGCGGGCGCGGTGGCTTCGCCGGTCGGCAAGTCCGGGGTCTCTACTTCCGTCGTGGGTGACTGATCGCATGAGTCCCTTGGCCCATATCGTCTCAATCGCGAGGCAGGAGCCGCGCTATGAGGATGCCCTTGTCCGATGCAGCGTTCGCGAAGTACTGGAAGGATTGGGGGCAGGATGGACCAATCTTGTTCAACCGGGCGATCGGGTGTTATTGAAGCCGAATTGCATCCGCCAATCGCACACGGAACGGCCGAATGAGTGGGAACAGATCATCACCCATGGCTCGGTAATTGCGGCCGTGGCCGGGGAGGTTGCCGCCGCTTTGCAGGGCCGGGGCACCATTACCATTGCGGATGCTCCACAAACCGACAGTGACTTTGACTGGATCTGTGTCCGGACGGGTCTGCTCGACCTGCAGGCAAGGCTTGAGCAGCGATATCCCCGTCTCAAGGTCGAACTGCTCGACCTACGGCGGGAATACTGGGTGACCCGACGCGGAGTGGTGGTGGAGCGCCGGAAGCTGAAGGAGGACCCGAGGGGATACACGCTTGTAGACTTGGGCGAAGCCAGCAGCTTTCACGGCAAGGCCGGACGCTTCTACGGGGCCGATTATGACAGCGCGGCGACGGCTCAACACCATTCCCACGGGCAGCACGAATATCTGCTGGCCCGCACGGCGATGGATGCGGACGTGTTCATCAACTTGCCGAAAATGAAGACGCATAAGAAAGTCGGCGTGACCTTGAGCCTGAAGAATCTGGTCGGCATCAATGGGGACAAGAACTACCTCCCGCACTTCTGCATCGGCACGCCGGATCAGGGAGGAGATGAGTTTCCCGACAGCGATGCCCGCTCCAAAGTGCAGAGCTTGATGATCGCCGCGTTCAAGAAAACCGCCTTGCTCTCAGGCGCGGCGACCAAACTCTGGGCGCCCATCGCGAGCCGCATGGGGACAAGAATGTTCGGCTCGACGGGGACCGTGGTGCGGAGCGGGAATTGGCACGGCAACGACACGACCTGGCGGATGACGCTCGATCTGAACAAGATTCTCTTTCATTTTGACGGGACGGGCGCGCGTCGAACCAAACCGCTCCGCTATCTCTCGATTATCGACGGCATCATCGGCATGGAAGGTGACGGCCCGCTGAACGGCACCGCCCGCCCTACTGGCGCGCTTGTGATGGG
>SWDL01000076.1 GCA_005116795.1 Nitrospira sp.
GCCGATGCCTGTCACGAGCGGTCAGGCGGCGCCTGCCACAGTTCGGGGCGCAGTCCATCGCAGCTCGTCGCTGATCTGAGAGGAGAGCCACTTCGCAAACGGAATCGACGAGGTCATTCCGGGTGACACCACATTGAGGACATGGACAGACCGTGGGGTGGTTTCGATGACCAGGTCTTCGACCAGGTGGCCGTCGGCGCGAATGAGCTGTGGGCGGATGCCGACGCGCCGGCCCAAGGTCAGATCCTCTTGCCGCAAGCCGTCCACCAACTTGCCGGCCTCTCGCCAGAAATGTGTCCGGCTGCGGGAATGCCGCCATTCGTTCCAGGCAATCTTGACGAGTGTCTGATTTCTCACCAGGGCATTCCAGACGCCGCGATGGGCCAGCATCTGGGCCACGTCCCGGACGTTCACGTTCCACGGACCATAGGCCTCTCGACCGAAGGCCGGCACGGCGTTCGGGCCGAGCAGGACGGAGCCGTCGATACTCTTGGTCAAATGAACGCCGAGAAACGGGACCACCGGATGGGGTACGGGATAAATCATGGACCGGATCACGGGATGCTTCACCACGAAATACTCGCCGCGGAACGGCGCGACGACGAGATCCCGACCGACGCCCATCCAATGGGCGAGACGGTCGGCGTGCAGCCCCGCGCTATTGATGAGCAGCTCGCAGCGAATCGGCTCGTTCCGGCATTGCAGTTCCACATGGTCGGCACGCTCCCTGATCCCCACGACCTCCTGTCCGGTCATGAGCGTCACGCCGCGCTCACGGGCCTCGGTGGCAATCGCGGTGGCCAGGCCCTTGGAATCCACAATGGCGCCGGTCGGCGAATGGAGCGCCTGCACCCCCCTGGCATTTGGCTCATGCTTCCTGACCGATTCGACGGAGAGGACCTCCAATCCGGGCACCCCGTTCTTCGTACCCCTCGTCTTGAGCTCGTGGAGCGTCGGAACCTGCGATTCTTCAGTTGCCACGACGAAGGTGCCGACCTGTTCACAGGGGATCTTGCGTTCCGCGCAGTAGCGTCGAATCTCCCGACTCCCTTCCACGCAGAACTTGGCCTTGAGTGTTCCCGGGTGGGGATTGAAGCCCGAATGCACCACGCCGCTGTTTCGCCCGCTAGTGTGCTGCGCCACGGCCGATTCCTTTTCGATCAAGACCACGCGCTTGAATCGAGCGGAGAGTTCTCGGGCCAACGCGCACCCGACGATGCCGCCGCCGATAATCGCAATGTCGTACGATGTCACACGCGGGATCCCTCTTGCCCGTTATACGGGAAGGGCGGACGGACCTGCTCAATACCCTTCAGGAAGTCCTGCAGCACCGGGTCATCGGAGGTCGCGCTGTTCATGGAACGCCGGCCCTGATCGTTGCAGTCTTGCCGCGCACTCACGCCGCCCGACTCGCTTACACACGGTAGTAGGCACGGTACCACTCTACAAACCTCCGGACTCCGACTTCAATAGGCGTCTCTGGCTTGAAGCCGACATCACGCATGAGGTCGTCCACATCCGCATAGGTCGCGGGGACATCGCCGGGCTGCAGGGGCAACAGATTTTTTTGCGCCTTCTTCCCGATCGTCTCCTCCAACACCTCGATGAACCGCAGCAGTTCGACCGGCGAGTGATTGCCGATATTGTAGACCTTGGCCGGCGCCGAGCTGGTCCCTGGGTCCGGCGTCTCGCTCGACCAGGCCGGATCGGCCGCGGCGGGACGATCATGGATGCGAATCACTCCCTCCACGATGTCGTCCACATAGGTGAAGTCCCGGCGCATCTTGCCGAAGTTGAACACGTCGATGGGGCGCCCTTCGATGATCGCTTTGGTAAAGATGAACAGGGCCATGTCCGGTCTCCCCCACGGCCCATACACGGTGAAGAATCTGAGGCCGGTGCAGGGGAATCGATACAGGTGCGCGTAGCAGTGCGCCATCAACTCGTTGGCCTTCTTCGACGCGGCGTAGAGGGAGACCGGATGGTCCACATTATCGTGCACCGAAAACGGCATGCGCGTGTTGCCGCCGTAGACCGAGCTCGACGACGCATAGACGAGATGCCCGACCTTCTTGTGCCGGCATCCCTCCAGAATATTCATGAAACCTTCGATGTTGCTGTCGGTATAGGCATGCGGGTTGATGAGTGAATAGCGGACCCCGGCCTGCGCCGCGAGATGGATCACCGTGGCGATCGGCTGCTCGACGAACAGCTTGGCCATTCCCTGGCGATCGGCGAGATTCATTTTGACGAAGTGAAACCGCTTGTGAGGAAGGAGTTGGGCCAGCCTCGCCTCCTTGAGCCGGACGTCATAGTAGTCGTTGACGTTGTCGAGGCCGACGACGTCGTCGCCTCGATCCAGGAGACGCTTCGCAGTGTGAAACCCGATAAAGCCGGCCGCGCCGGTCAGAAGAATGGCCATGAGTTTGAGGTCCGAGGTTTGAGGTTAGAGGCAAAGGCGTTGGAGGTGAGAGGGTGGAGGTTCTGGATGCTCGAGGCCTGAGGATCGAGGTTTGAGGACTTCGGCGAGCTCAGTCGAACCGCAACTGCCTCGGGCCTCTAACCTCCAACCTCTAACGTTTTTGCCTCAAACCTCACGCCTCCAACCTCACGCGAGTCGTGCCCGCTCAGACCGGCACGACGTCGCAGTCGTCGATCTCGACGGCGGCGGCCTGCTTGATGAGGTGGACGGAAATCACGAGACGGTGCCGCCTCTCCTTGCGTACCAGAATACCGCGGAGCCCCTCGAGCGGTCCCCGCGTGACTTCAACCGCCATCCCCTCCTCGAGGTACGGGTGCGTCCCGTAGGCCATGCGACTCGCCATCAGCGCCCGAATCGCCTCGATCTCGTCGTCGGGAATCCGCTCAGGGTTCGATTCGGACCCGATGATGGACACCACGCCCGTGACGCTCGCCACAGGCAGGCGATCTTCCCAACGAAACCGGGCAAAACAGTACCCGGAAAAGAGGGGCAGCTCGACTTCCTTCCGCCGATCTTTCCAGTGACTGAGCTGTTTCACAATCGGGAGGAGCGGCTCAAAGCCGTGCGCCGCCAGTCGATCACGGACTTGCTTCTCGTGACGCGCTTTCGTGCGCAGCGCAAACCAGGACGCCGCCTGCGCACTTGATATCGCTTGGCCGCGGTCGACTGTATGGTCTATCTGAGCGAGCATGGTCATGCTGTCACTCTGCGAGACTTGCGGGACGGCGAGAAAGGCGCGTCGCGCAACGGCCCTCACAGCTTCGCCGTCTCACTTACAGTGAGGACTTCCGCGTCGGTCCCACTGACGGCTGCGGGTCAGTGGATCTGGACGTCCCGCCTCCCGCGCTCGCTCGCGAACATCCAAGGAGCCTGTTTTCGCGGGTGAGAAATGCTGCGGGAAGGGGTGATCGTTTCGTGGCACTGAGGGGACAGCCGACTGACTCGCGGGTAGGAGGCGCGAGGAAAGGGACTCAGAACTGGTCGAATATTCAGAATAACCGAGATCGGAAGAGCGT
>SWDL01000077.1 GCA_005116795.1 Nitrospira sp.
CGAGTCGCACCCTCGCCCAAGCCTCTTCTTCCGGACTCGGTTTTCCCCCTAGGACGGACTGGTACCGTTTGGCCGCCGCGCCGGGCTGTCCGGCCTTGGCCAGCATGTCGCCATGATGGAGCCATGTGGCCGCCGCGATCGGAAGCCTTGCCCGCTCGATGTCGGCATAGGTCCGCGCCGCATCCTCAAATGCTCCCGCCCGAACCAATCCTTCCGCCAAACTCAGCATGACCTGTGGCTTCTCGGGATCTTGTGGAAAATCACGCAGCCAGAGTCGCGCGAACCGGATGACCGCCTTCTGGTCGCCATCCTGCACCGCCAGTCCCATGAGCGCCCTGAGCGCCTCGCCGCGTCTCGGGGCCAACGGAAATTGGAGGCGATAGCGCTGCAACACCTGACGGGCGGCGGCCGCATCGCCTTGCTCCGCGTAGGTCTGCCCCAACCCCAGCAAGGCGGCCTCCAGCGTCTGTTCAGCCGACTTCTGCTTCAGCGCCACCTGGTAGAGCCGGACCGCTTCCGGCGTCAGCCCCAACCGTTGATGCGCACCGGCCACGCCCACGATGAGTCCGCTGTCGGAGAACAGGCGCTCCGCTGCTTCTCCGGGCAGACGAAAGAGTCTGACGGCGGTCACATCGTCACGTCCCTGAAGGGCGCCGATGATCCAGGACCCGAGGATGTCGTTCAGTCTCGTGGCGGCTTGCTCCGGCCACGGGTCATCCAGAATCCGGCCCTGCCGCTGCCGGAGATCCCGATAGACGGTGACGGCCTTGGTCAGATTGCCCATGAGCTCATGATGCTGCCCGAGGCGGAAGAGGGCCTCACTGCCGAGGGCCGATTCACTCCGGTCGATCGCCACTGCCCGATACACGATCTCCTGCTGGCTCTCATCGAGGACGAGGCCGGACGTCGAGTCCATGAGCCCCTTCACGTAAAGAGCCAGGCTGTGGTCGGGGTCCCGCTTGAGGAGTTCCGCGCCGATCCGGGCCAGACGGAGATAGGCCAGGTCGCTGGCCTCTGTGTCGGCATACTGTCGGAGCACTTGGCGATAAAAGAGGACCGCGCGATCGGCGTGACGCTCGCGAAGAAAGCTGTCCCCGATTCGGATCAGCATGACGCCGGACACTCGGTGCGTGGGGTCCAGGTTATAGAATATCTCATGGAGTCGACGGGCTTCGGTCTCCAGCCCCAGCGCCGAATAGGTGTGCGCAAAGGACAGGAGGGAACGAGGGTGTCGCTTGAGTTCCTCAGGCCATGACCGGAACCCGGCTTCGTACAGGGTCTTGGCCTCACCATATTTCTGCTGAAGGGCCAAGGCATCGGCGAGCCCGATCGAGGCATACCGAAGCAGGCGCTCATCGCGCGTGCGCCGTCGTAAAGCCTCAAAGTCCGCGGCCGCCGCCTCTGCCTTGCCCCAGTGGAGGTGATTCACCCCGCTGCCCAGCAGGGCCCGGTCGACGTCACGCCCCGTTTGGCCTTCAGCCAGCAGCCGCGCATAGGCCCCTTGCGCCTCAGGATGCAAGCCCATTCCGGCATACAAGTCGCCCATGCGCCAATAGGCCCGTCGCGCATTGGAAGAATCCGGATGGGCGACGGCCAGATGTCGGTATTGCCCGATCGCATCAGCCCGACTCTGCGGCGTCAGGGCTTTCATCACGTGAATCTCTGCCAGAAAGGCCTCAGAAGCCGCCGCGAACGGACTTTTTGAAAACGTCTCGATGACGCGCTGAAAGGCCGTGATCGCTTCGGGATACGCGCGCTGGTCCAGAGCCGCGAGGCCTTCGCGGAAGGGCAGGCTTCCCGGCGCATAGATCGGTTGATCGAATCGGGGCCCGCCGTCCGGCAGAGGTTCGTCGGCAACCACCGCCGGGGGAGGCGGGAGAGCCGGTAGAAGGCCCTCCTGGCCCTGTCCTGCCGGCTCCCTATGCGCGCCGACGGGCGCCGCCACCACGATTCCAGGTATGACCGTCGGCCAGAGCAAGGCCGAGACGGCCCAGAGCAGCACAGGATGGAAATGGAGCGGGTGCACGGGAAGAAGGTAGGCAGCAACTTCCATGCCGATGCGGAAAGTGGACGATTGAGCGCAAACGAGAGAAACGGCGGAAGTTTTCAGCCTTGCACAGAGCAGGCAAGACGAAGCGAGTCAACGAAAGATTGGCGCCTGCTGAGGAACGGTCAATGCCTTGACGGAGAGCGCAAAAAGGATAGACACACTGACGCGGGATTCAAACACTGGCCGAGTATTTTACACTCTCACTTCTCACTTCTCACATTTCACTGTTACGACGCGACTTGCTTGGCGTCCAACCCCTTTCGCTTCAACTTCTCGACGAGCGTCGTGCGGTTCAAGCGGAGGAGTTGTGCGGCGCGGCTGGTCACCCCGTTGGCCAGACGGAGGGCCTCTCGGATCAATCGGTTTTCGTACCGCTCGATGGCCTCCACCAGATCCACGCCGCCGGCCGTGAATTCGAAGGCGGCATCGGACGCAGCGGATGGGAGAGATCTGGACTGGAGGATCTTCTCCGGAAGATCGGCAACGGTGATCATGCCCGACTTCTTGAGGATGATGACACGCTCGACAAGGTTCTGCAATTCCCGGATGTTCCCCGGCCAGCCGTACCGCAACAGATAGTCCATGGCGGCCGGCTCCGTCCCCCTGATGGCGGTCCCCTTCGAGGCATTGAAGATCGTCAGGAAATGGTCCACAAGCAGCGGGATATCGGGCTCCCGATCCCGCAAGGGCGGCATCGTGATCGGGATGACGTGCAGGCGATAGAACAGGTCTTTGCGGAACTTGCCGTCATCCACGAGTTGTTCGAGGTCTTGATTGGTGGCCGTAATGATGCGCACGTCGGTTCGGATGGTTTTTGTCCCGCCGACTCGCTCAAAAGATCGCTCCTGTAGGACCCGCAGCAATTTCACTTGAAGCTGCGGGCTGAGTTCCCCGACTTCATCCAGAAACAGGGTCCCGCCGTGGGCCATCTCAAATCGCCCGATCCGCACATTGATGGCCCCGGTAAAGGCGCCTTTTTCGTGGCCGAATAGCTCGGATTCCAACAGATTTTCAGGAATCGCGCCGCAATTGACCGGCACGAGTGGACGTTCGCGGCGAAAGCTATTGAAGTGCAGCATGCGGGCCAGCAACTCCTTGCCGGTTCCGCTCTCGCCCTGAATCAGGACGGTGCTGTCGCTGTCGGCGACTTTCTCCACGAATTCGAGCACCTCACGCATCGCATCGCTGGTGCCGATCAGATTGTCGAACCGGTACTTGTCCCGCACCGTTTTCTTGAGCAGCAGATTCTCCTGGCGGAGGCGCTGCACATCCATGGCCTTCTTGACCAGCACCGCCACCGTATCCATATGGAATGGCTTGGTGACGAAGTCCATCGCGCCGGCCTTCATCGCCAGCACCGCCTGTTCGACCGTTCCGTGCCCGGTCATGACAATGCAGGCCGTATCCGGACTTTCCGTTTGCGCGCGTCTCAGCACCTCAAGCCCGTCCATGGAGGGCAGCATCAGGTCCGTCAGCACGACCTGCACGGGCGCATCCCGGAGCACCGCCACCGCCGACTCCCCGTCCGGCACAAGCGTCACCTCGTAGCCCTCCTCGCGAAGACCTTCATCGAGCATGTCCCGGATGGCGGCCTCATCCTCGACGACCAAGACATGTCCCACTCCGCCGCCGCAGGCAGCCCGTTTCTCGCTGAGCAGATCGACCTGGCCCGCTCGTTCAAAGCTCATGAAGTACGACGACCTCCTTATGCGGGCCCCACCGGGGAGCCGCCCTCTCTAGAGACTGAGGATGACCCGTCGGGACAGAGGAATTCCTCGTCTCATCGTGGTGGTCATATCGAACCGGTTGTGACAGATGACTGAGTCTCGGGTGGACGAACCGGCGACACGAATCGAACCGTGTTGACGGTGCCGTCCGATTCTTTCTCACACATCCGGGAGATTGTCAAGAAATGGTTCAGCGGGTGGGGCAAGACTCAGCGCGACGACTCGGTCTGTTCATGTGAAGAGCGTGGTGGAGAATCCGTCGCCAGCGGCAGGGTGGTCGCCAGCGGACCGATCACGTTCACCGAAGGCGCGTCTTTGACGAGCTGAAAATGGATTCGGACACGGCCGGGACGATCGCTGAACGGCGGCGCCCCTGCCACCGGGCCGCCGGTGTTCCGCGCGTCGAGCCATCGTGGGATGGCGGAGGCGGCCGTCTCCATCGCGACGGCATCATACAGTGACTCCCCGGAGCCTTTCACCAGACGCGGCGGGGTGACCACCTCTCCGTTTTCTTCGATGGTGAACCCGATGATCCCGGCGCGAACATTGCCTGGGAGCACCCGGCTTCCCACCCCCAGTATCGTGATGGGAGGATTCCAGAGATCCGAAACGATCTTCTGCAAGAGTTCGCCGGGTTTCCGCCTCCTGTCTTCCGGCGCGGCCTCTCGGGGCGCCGTCGGTTCAGACTTGTTGCCCGGGCGGTAGAGGAGCGTCTCACGCGCTCCCGCAAGCGGCGCCTCTTCTTCGTACTCGACCCGGACGATGGCCCTTTCTTGTAGGACCGGCTCCACCGTCACCTCGGCGCGGGCGATCTGAGACACTTGCTCTTCGGTCAATCCGCCGACCCTGGCCGTGACCTCCACGCGATGGCCGGTTTCCACAAAGAGATGGATCTCATCAGAGGGGGTCACCCACCGGTTCAGTTGCCATTCCCGGAGCACAGATGAGACCGCGATGGTGCGTCCGTCCGCGCGTAACAGACGAACAAAGGCGCGACGCGGGACGGCCAACTGCCGCGTGACCTCTCGACCAATTGCGGGGACCTGTGTGAAGCCCAACAATAAGCGCGGAGCGGGGGCCGTCCGCCGTTCGACGGTCCCTCCCATCCGGGTGACCATCTCGGACACCGCCTCCAACGCGGCAGGATCGACCGACAACGTGACCGGCACGGACAACACCAACAGATCGTCGTCCTGCGCCTGAGTCGTGGCACGCCCGATCTCAGCCGTCAGCCCGCTGGTGGCCAGACGATCGACCAGTCTGGCCGTGACCCGGCGTCGATCGCGGACCGCCTCGGCCTGAAAGTCTTTAGTGAGATCCCGGCTGGACAAGGCCCGCACCGCAGCCGAGTAGTTCGAGCGCGCGGGGACATA
>SWDL01000078.1 GCA_005116795.1 Nitrospira sp.
GGCTGGCAAGGCCTCACGTCCACGGTGGATTGTGGTATTTCGGATCGCAAGGGCTTTCATGCCGGTGCAGGTGAATGCCTGTGGGTGGTTCTGAGTAACGGCAGGCGTTCAGTAGTCGTGGATACGCAGGGCATTGTCGGGAATGATGCAGCATCCATGCGGTCGATCCAGTCCATCCGGTTTACCGAATAGCAAGACCCAACAAGGCGCTGCTCCATCGACTCTCCAAACAAGAAAGAGGTAAGCATCCATGGACTTCACTGATGTCATCAAAACGGTCGAACGCGTCGCACCCACAGCGCAAAATAATTATCTGGAGGCGATCCGCCGAGGTGAGCACTTGTTCAACGATCACCACATCACAACGCCCCTGCGCATGGCCCATTTCCTGGCCCAGGCCCTGCACGAGACGGGTGGCTTCAGGATCCTGCGCGAGAACATGAATTACTCGGCAAAGCGCATGCTCCAAATCTTCGGGGTTGGCAATCACTCCGCCGCGGTTACCGCCGCAGAGGCTGCCACCCTCGCCAACCGTCCGGAGGCCATCGCCGACAGGGTGTACGGGCTCGGCAACCCACGGAAGGCGCGCGAACTTGGCAATACTACGCCAGGCGATGGGTTTCTCTACCGGGGGAACGGGGTGCTGCAGACGACTGGTCGCGGCAACCACAAGCGCATGGGAGCTGCTTGTAGCGTCGATTTCGAGGGCGACCCCGGTTTAGTCACGAATCCCGATCACGCCCTAAAACCCGCCCTGATTGAGTGGACCCAGAACAACCTGAATGTCTTTGCGGACAAGAACGACATCCGTACCATCACCCGCAAGATCAACGGTGGTTTCAATGGCTTACCAGAGCGTGAAGCCTGGTTTGACAAGGCTTGGCTGTTGCTGAAGGATGTCAGCGAGCCTGCGGAAGCCTGGGAAATAGGAGGCGGGGAGGACGACGTCAAGCAGCTGCAGGAAGCACTCAACGATCTTGGCGCAGACCCCAAGCTGGTCGTGGATGGCCGCTATGGCCCGGCCACGCGGCGGGCTGTGAGGGAATTTCAAGCCGCCGTAGGCCTTAAGGCAGACGGCATCGCCGGTCCGGTCACCGAGGCAGCGATCAAGTTGAAGCTCGACACGATCCGAGGCACTTAGAGCCTAACCGACCTCTCAAGAGGGACGCCTAGCCGTCATCTGGACGCTGGCGGCCGGTCACACCCTCATCTAGGAGGCTGTCCGAGAATTAATATCAGCAGCTTTTTGAGCCATGATTTGTAGATTGCCTGTCCAAGACGACCGCTGTTTTTGTCTTTGACCTCACTGGGGTTCCACCATGGACGATTGCTATGCAGCCGGATGCCCTGCATAGCATCATCTCAACACTACAGGGGCATCTTCTCCGTGATTGAGGCCGCGCTCGTGGCGCAGCCATAGCGCCAGAGCTTCAATAAATTATGGCCCAGGCACACGAGACGCCATTCGCCACGGATCTTCGCCAACCCCCGCAGCAAGAAGCGCCGGAACCCACGGACTTCTTTGATCTGCCCAAACACCGGTTCGACGATGACCTTACGCCTGGCGTATAAGGCCTTGCCGTCAGGCGTGCGCACTTTCGCGGCCATGCGCTCCTTCGCTGTGGCCGGCACGTCGCTCGCCTCGGCCTCCGGGGCATGGTGCTTCTGGCGCCCCGTGGCCATATAGGGATCAAACCCTAATTCCGCCAGTGCCTGTGCGGCGGCCTCACTGTAATAGCCACTGTCCAAGGTCGCGGGAATGGGCTGCACTACGCCCGACGCGTCTGTGGGACGCTCAAGACCCGCCTGGGCCAGGGTCGCCAGGGTCGCCTCGGCCACCGGCTCCGCCTGCTGCTTATCGTTTGCGGCGTCGGTGACGTCACAGGCGATGATGATCTGACAGGCCCCGTCCACACTGACCTGCGCGTTGCCACAATACTCCCAGCCTTTGTTGCTGGTTTGCATAATATGGAGCTCGGGGTCGGTGAAGTTTGTCTGCGCTTTGTCCGCCGGGGCGTCGTCTACAGGCTGAGGGACTTTACCTCGGCGTGTTTTGCCCGTCCGGGCGCGCTCCGCCTCGGCACGGCGCTGCCGCTCAGCCTCCGCTTCCGCCTTGGCCTGCACCTCCAACCGGTGCATAGCCGCCTCAATCGTAACCAGTCGGTCCTCCCGGCGCGCCAACTCGGCGGGCAGTTCATCGCCGCGTCGGCTCCCCAAGACCGCCGCCTCCGCCGCGTCCTGGTGGTCGGCCTGCGTCACCAAGGTCTCAATCTCTTCCCGCAGGCGCTCGACGGCCTTCTGCATATACCCATAACTCATCGCCTTGTGCCGCGAGGCATTCCCCTGGATCTTTGTACCATCGGTCGAGACGTTGCCCAACTTCACCAACCCCGCCTCACCCGCTAACCGCACCACCTGCACAAACACCGCCTTGAACGCCTCCAGATGCAACTTGCGAAAATCGCTAATGGTCCGAAAGTCCGGGCGGTCCTCGCCCACGATCGCCAGAAAAGCCAAATTCCGCTCGCACGCCAAGGCGATCTTCCGGCTCGAAAACACCCCGACACAGTACGCATAGAGCAACAGGCCCACCAACATCGCCGGATCAAACGGCGGCCCGCCCCGCAGTTCCTGTTCATAGGGCGCATAGAACCGACGCAACTCCAACTTGGGCACCACATCAAGCAGGAAAAAGACCAAGTCGCCCTCGGGTAGCTTAGAGGCCGGACTATGGGCCTCGTGCTGATAGCGCTGAGGCTCCCAGGGTCGATAGGTTTTACCGGCGTGCTCGCTCATCATCGCTCTCCTTGGCTGTGAGGGGATAGGAGATGTCATACAGGCGCAGACATTATCGCCTCACGGCGTACCCCCCGCAACGATCTAATCTTGTCGCATAAAAAGTCCAGTGACGTAACATATTGAATTTGCTTAAGAAACGAGAAATTCATGAGAAGAGAGATCTTTAGGAGAGTACGAAAAGGAACTGCCTATGACCTCCTGAGACACCTTTCCCGTGAAAAATCGCGCTTCCAACCACCTGAAAAGGGCTGGTTTTCTGCTTTCACACTATCGGTTCGGTTTTATGAATCAAGATTAGCCTTCAGGGAGAGGGAGAAAACGGGTCTCTGCCACGAGTGAGCAGAGCAGAAAACTCAGGAGAAACTTCTGCCATTGAGTGCTAGGGACACTCGTTCAGCTCCACTCCATAGTCACCAACCGTGATGAACGTTGCCGGCCAGTCTGTCCAGCAGCCCGTATTGTGATAGGCGACGGAACCAGACGCCGACGAAAACGGCTGGTGCGTGTGGCCGCAAAAGATATGATCGACGTTTCGCTTTTTGGCATACGCCAACGCCCGCTGGCCGACGTGCTCAGACATCTCCAGCCACAGCTTGGTGCGCCGCTTGAGAAAGCGGCTGACCCGGAACGGGGTCCCTTCAAGAGACTGGATAGCCCGATACACGGAGCAGGCTGTTTCCGTCACCACCGGGTGGCGGGGAAGAAAGGTATCGAACTGGTGGCCGTGCATGTGGAAGGTGGCCTCGATGAGGCGCACATCATAGCCCATCTCGCCCGCGCGCTCATGACGTCGACGGATCGCGTCTACGGACTGCCGCAGACGCTGGGGCATATCCATCGCATCGCCAGTCTGACGCGGGACCGGTTGTCGCTGGAGGCATGGCGTACGCTCAACGCATTCTACGTCGGCCGCCACTGGCAATCCGGTGCGATGCCGAC
>SWDL01000079.1 GCA_005116795.1 Nitrospira sp.
TGTTCTCACTCGTAAAACGCGGCGCAAGAAGGCTTCGGAATGGGGGGAACTTCAGCCTAGCGTCCTCGCTGCGGCATGGCGGTCGTCCGAGACAGTCGCCCGGAAAGCAGCCTTTTCTTCTTCCTCAACGCCCGATCACCCTGGTGCCTGGCGGCAAGGGCGAGACGGGAAGCCTTTCGACTGCGGGGCTGACGCGCCGGTGTCAGGCCCCGCTTCGTTTTGAGAACATGGCCATCTCAGCGCCGGTCGGTTCCCACGAGAGCGGCTGGGCCACCACGACCCGATCGCGCCCCCCCGACTTGGCTTGAGTCAGTGCCTGCTTCGCTGCGGATAAGAGATCTTCCGTCGTCACCCCGTGGTCGGGATACACGGCCACACCGACGGACACCGTCACCGGCCCCACGGTTCCATTCTGGGCCTGCACGCGCAGATCCCGCAGATCCTCCCGCACCTGCTCCGCACATTGCTTCGTGGCCTCGATCGACGCCTCCGGAAGCACGATGGCGAATTCCTCGCCGCCATAGCGGGCCACGACATCTTCCCGCCGGGTCCTGGCCCGCAGCCTGGCGCCCACTTCACGCAGCACCGCATCGCCAGCCGCGACGCCATGCACGTCATTGACCTGACGGAATCGATCGAGGTCCACGATGATGGCGCCGACCCGGCGATGTTTCCGACCGGCCCGGCGCAGTTCCGCATCGAGAAATTCTTCCAGATAGTTGCGCGAGAACAGCTCCGTGAGAGCATCCCGCACTGACCCCGCCGGCACCGAAGCACGACTCACCGAAGCTGAACCCCGCTCTCCTACGCTTGCGACCTGGCTCTGCCCCTGGGCATCCCGGATCGTGCAGACCGCGAGGCGCTGATGGTCCTCAGACACCACAGACCGGACGTCGAGAGTGACCGGGAAGGCGGTCCCGTCCTTCTTCACCCCCTCCAGACAGCGTGCGGGAGACCCCTTCTCACCCGTTTCACCCGGAGCCGACTGGGCCTCTCCCGACACCGGTAGCTGCACCCGTTGGGGCACCAGCACCTCAATCGACTCCCCCACCAACTCCGATTTGTGGTAGCCAAATACGTCTTCAGCCCGTCGATTGACGTCTTGAATGCGTCCCTCGGCGTCTACCGTCACCATGACGTCAGCGGCCATCTCCCGGCGGAGTTGGGCGCGCGACGCCACCTCCTGATGGACGCGCTGCTCACGGCGCAAACGCAGACCGACCAAACCGACTGAGGCAAATGCACAGGCAGCCACGACGGCCGTGGAGGACACAAATTCCCGGGTCTGCGCCTTGGTTTGAACATCCTGCACGACGACGGAGGCGCGGGCCGACAGTTCAATCTCCTCCAAGGCCGCGCGCATCTCATTTCTGACCTGGGCTTGATAGCCTGTCTGGGCCAGCTTGTCCACCTCTGCCGTCCGCTTCTGACGGGAAAGCACCCCCAGCAATTCGGTCGCACTCTGATGTTCCACCCACAGGCCTCTCACTCTGGCCGCCTGCTCAC
>SWDL01000144.1 GCA_005116795.1 Nitrospira sp.
GAAAAAAGATAGAGCAGGGGGCGGATGATCGCGTTCAAGAGGGCGAGCACGACGGCGGCCGCCAGGCCGGCGGCCATGCTCTCAATCTGAATACCGGGGACGATGTGGGCGGCGAGGAGGACGGCCACCCCCGTGATGAAAAATCTGAGGAAGACGCCTTTCATGTGGTCTCATGAGCCTTCGATTACTTGGCCGGCGTCGCCGGCGCCGGCGCAAACTGGACGTCGACCGCTACCAGGACCGCTCCGTCTTTTATGGCCTCGATCACGACTCGATCCCCGACTTGCGGCTTGGGCATCGTGGCCTTCTTGGACCGGTAGCGGGTCTTCTCGTTCACCCCCACCGTCATCGTGTTCCCGTTCGGCACGCGGATGTCGAGATGGTCGGCGGTGATCTCCGCGAGGGTGCCGATGACATGCACTCCGGCGCCATGGGCCCAGGCGAGGGGACTGCCCAGCAACAGGACCATCGTTACCAGGAGAGCGATTCGATTCACGGGGGACTCCTTCTGTGGTGTTGTGATTTAGTGGCGGTGCTCCGTCGCGGGCGGAGGCTCCGGGCCCTCGCCCTGAAGATACCGCTCGATGGCGGCTTCCTCTTCCCGTTCCTTCTTCGTCTTCGGATTCAAGGACTTCATCTCGTCCAACTCGTCCGGCGTAAGCTGGGGCAGGTGGCGAATGAAGTGGACCAACCGCCAACTGTCGAGGTCTTTCTCCGGATCGTCTGAGCCCCAGGCCGGCATGCCGGTGAAACGGATGCCGTTGTGGATGGTGAAGAAGATCTCGCCGTCGGACATCTTCTGTGTGTCCTGCTGACGAAGGTCAGGGGCCTTGGGATAGACGTTCTTGCCGATGGGGGTCTTCCCGCTGCCGTCGTTGGCGTGGCAGGTTGCGCAATGGTCGGCAAAATGCGCGCGCCCCTCCGCGAGAACGGCCGGAGACAGCGGGACGGGGTTGGCCTTGTCGCGCTGTTCGATGGGAATGGCCAGGTGGCGAACCTGGCGGGCGGCCCAGACTTCGAGCGCGTGGGGCTCGGCCTTGGCGCTGAATCCGGTCTTGAAGGTCTGATAGCCGTACCAGGCCGGCACGCCGATCACCAGCCCGACGGCGATCACCGTCAGCCAGAACCAGGCCTTCAAGGGATTCAGCAACACCTGCATCATGACGATCCCTGCCGGACATCCGAGCGCTCGCGAGGGCTTAGTATACCGTGGACGCCATCGAACTGCTAGAAGCCGCTTCGGCAGTCTGCCTGGTCAGCGTGCATGACGAGGGGCGAGGGCGCCGGATAAGCGGAGCAGCGCCAGAATCACAATGGGGAGAAACATGAGGAGGCCGGTGAGTCCCTGCAACGGTTCCCCGATCCAGAAGGTGACCGCGAGATTGAACGCCAGCACGCCCAGATAGAGCCCGCATCCAAGCAGAATGGGTCCCGTCGCCTGTGGCATCAGACCGGCATCGAGCGGCGGAAGCCGGCGTTCGATCGGGACATAGCCGGCAAGGGAGAGCGAGCCGACCACGGCCCAGCCCAGATAATTCGAGAGCGGCACGCCGAAATGGATCCCCGGGTCCGGATAATAGTAGATCTTGCCGAGGAACCAGCGATCGCCGCGCAGAGCCACGGGATCGATCACCATGTCGATGAAGACAAAGAACAGCACGGTCAGGCCGAGGACGGGGAGGGAGCGGTGAACGGTCGGATCGAAGCTCAGGCGGGGCCATGCCCGCGATGTCTCTCCGGGGGCTGGGCGGTCGGGCGCCAAGAACAGCAGAGCCAGGCAATAGCTCGCGAAGAGCAGGAAGGCAAAGGACACCGAGTCCATGAACGGGATGTCGGACAGATACAGTTCCTCTCCCACGGTCGAGCCGGTGTAGTGGTACCACCCGAAGGGGATGCCCGTGCGGGTGGAGGCATACTCACAGACAAAGGCGGTCACCCAGGTGATCAGAAAAAACAGCCAGGTCCGGCGCCAGCCGAAGAGCCGCGGTGCGCTGAAGAGAAACGCGGCCAGGAAGACGAAGACGTAGGGACGGAAGAGGAGGGTCTTGAGGAGGAGGATGAGGAAATCCATTCGCCATTCTTCTGGGGTCACACGTACCTATGGTCCCGGAACCAGCGCACGGCCTTGTCCAAGGCGACCTCCGGCGGGGTTTGCGGGAGGCCTAATTCTCGAATCGCCTTGCGGCAGTCGTAGTGCATCCGGTACTTCGCCATGCGGACCCCTTCCAGCGGAATCCGGGGGGGGCGGTGCGTCACATAGTCGGAGAGCCATTGATTGAGGTAGGCGAGCGGCAGGATCGCCTGGCGCGGCAGTTTCAGGGACGGGGCCTTCACGCCGGTCAGTCGGCTGAGCATCTCGAAAACCTCGCGCAGCATCAGATTCCGGTGGCCGAGGATGTAGCGCTCTCCCACGCGGCCTTTCTCCATCGCCAAGAGGTGGCCGGCGGCCACATCGTCGACGTCGATCAGGTTCATGCCGGTTTCAATGTAGGCGGGCATGCGGCCCTTCATGAAATCGACGATGATCTGCCCGGTCGGCGTCGGCTTCACGTCGGCGGCGCCCACGGGCGCGCTGGGGTTGACGATGATCACCGGCAGCCCCTGCTTGGCCAGCTTGAGTACTTCCTGTTCCGCCAGGTATTTGGATCGCTTGTAGTGGCCGGCCATCTGGTCGATCGAGACGGGGGTCTCTTCCGTGCCCAGGCCGCCACCCGGCGGAAGGCCGATGGCGCCGATGGTGCTGCAGTAGACGATCCGACGGGTGCCGACGTCCCGGGCAGTTTCCATGAGCGCGCGCGTGCCGGTGACATTGATGTCGTAGAAGATCGCCGGGTCCTTGGCCCAGAGGGCATAGTGCGCGCCGACGTGGTAGAGCTGCTCGCAGCCCAACAGCGCGCGGCGCAGGGATTCGCGGTCCCGCAAGTCGCCGTGCACCTGTTCGACGTTCAGCCCGGCCAGATTGGTGAGATCGCTCCCAGGCCGCACCAGCGCGCGGACGTGGATCCCGGCCGCCACGAGCGCCCGCGCCACGGCGCCGCCGACAAATCCTGTCGCGCCGGTGAGGAGAGCCTTCATGGGGAAGTGAAGCGTGAAGCGTGAAGCGTGAAGCGTTCGGATCGGAGTTGATCGGCGAGACCGGTCATCATGCGCTTCACGAGATACGCTTCACGAACGACGCTTAGTTTTTCCGGGCGGTGATGTAGGTCGCGAGTTCGCGCAGGGGATCGGCCTTCGTCTCGAAGGAGGTGAGGTGGCCGATCGCGCGATCGACACAGTCATCGGCAAATTTCCTGGCCCCGTCGACACCCAAGAAGGTGGGATAGGTTTTTTTTCCGCGCTGCGCGTCGGTGTTGGCGTTCTTACCGAGTTCCTCCCTCGTGCCCGTGACGTTCAGCACATCGTCGGCCACTTGGAAGGCCAGGCCGACTTCTTCGGCATAGCCGGTGAGCGCGGTCAACTGTGCGGGCGTCGCGCCGGCGACGATGGCCCCCATTCGCACCGAAGCCCGAATGAGCATGCCGGTCTTGTGCCGATGAATACGCTGCAGCGTCGCCATATCGATGTCCTGATGCTCGGCCTGGATATCGAACACCTGCCCCCCCACCATGCCGACGTGCCCGGCGCCCACCGCCAGCTCATACACGATCCTGACCTGTCCCGTCGGCTCCAGTCCATCCAGTAATTCGCGCCGGCTGCAGAGCTCGAAGGCCAGGGTCAACAGCGCGTCCCCGGCTAGAATGGCCATCGCGTCACCGTAGACCTTGTGGTTCGTGAGTTTCCCGCGGCGGTAGTCATCGTTGTCCATGGCCGGGAGATCGTCATGGATCAGCGAGTAAGTGTGAATGAGTTCGAGCGAACAGGCGACCGGCCAGAGCGCCGGGGGGCAGTGCCCCACCGCCTCGGCGGCGGCGATGGCGAGGATGGGCCGCACCCGCTTGCCGCCGGCAAAGAGGCTGTAGCGCATCGCCTCGTGCAAGCTCGTCGGCGGCCGGGTGGCGGCCGGAATGACCTTTTCGAGAACGCGATCGACTTCGTCGCGTTTTTGGTTAAGGTAGTGCCCGATGTCCATGAAGTCCGGCTGTGTTTGGGCTTGAAGCAGACGTGGAGCCTAACAAAGGGTCTGGAGAGAGTCAAACGACGAGCCGAACGCGGAGACCGAAGATAGGCAATGGGCGATAGGCGATAGGCCTGCGGTTAGAGGTTCGAGGCAGTGGCCTCGGACCTCCAGCCTCAATCCTCCGACTTCCCATAGCCTCTTGCCCCTAGCCTCCAGCGTTCGCTATACTCAGCCCCCATGAGTATTCGGAAAGCCGGTGGTGACTGGGAGCCGATGCTGCTCGGCATTGAGCCTCGTGTGTGCCCGGTGTGTGGAAAGGGTCTCTATCGGAACATGACCCTGTTCCGCGGCGGCTGGTCCCGCT
>SWDL01000080.1 GCA_005116795.1 Nitrospira sp.
AGAGGAATCATCGCGCATCGAGGAAGTGAAAAGTGAGACGTGAACTGGTAGAGGGCGAGGGCAACCGTCTACTTCTTGCTTTTGACTTTCTGTTGGCGAACGGGGGCAAGGGGCGAGGCCTCGCCGGACTCCATCGGCACCGAAAATCCCGCGGCATGGGTGTGGCCGCCTCCCCCATATCGCGCGGCGATGGCGCCCACATCCGTGCCCTCGGCCCGGGACCGCATGCTGAAGTAACGCCGACCGTCGCGGTCGTGCCAAATCAGGCAGAAGGGATGGGCGACGGCGAGTCGTTCACCGATCTGGCTGGTCAACACCGCGCTCTGCACGGCGGGGACCCGTTCCCCCTCAAACTCGACCATCACCCGTTCGGCGATCAATTTGCCCACCGTCTCATTTTCATAACGCAGAATCGCCCGCCCTTCCGCTTCCAGATGGTCTTGGCGCAGTCCGCTCCAGATTTTGAAATCAAAGGGGTAGGACGCCAGCGCGGCATTGATCTCCCGGCTTTCCGGCAACCGCCACTGCCAGAGGTCCTTGTCCTGGACGTACTGCAGCAGCCAGGGAACCGGCGCATCATGGGCCCATTCCCAGGCCATGACGGCTCCGGACCGCGTCTGGTCGAAGAGGGCGAAGGGCAATCCCGCCAGCGCCTTCTCGGCCGTGATGTGGTGATCCAGGACGATCAGACTGGCGGATTTCTCGGCCACAGCCTCCAGGGTGGGCCGCGGGTAGCTGAAGTCAACGATCAGGATGTGCTGATTCGCCAGATCCAGCGGCGGGGGAATGCCGTGCTTCACCGGCACGAAACGGGCCGAGGCATGGCGTTGCCACAGAGCCCAGGCCGCCCCAAACCCATCTGCGCATTCCACGTGGTAGAGGACGACCCCAGGGGCAGGCGTCCCTTTCTTATTCTTGTGGACCGGCGCTCGTTTCATAGTGCGGAGGTCAGGATAACACGAGATCCTTCCGGAGGACATACCTAAAAGAGAGGCCCTCATGTGGGGGGGGCAGTATTGGCGCGAGAACGAGAGGAACAGGAGGGGACGGCTAAGGCCGAACGATCCGGGGGTCCTGTGCGTTAATCCGATCGATCAGTTGACGGAGGCGGCCGGCGCTCCTCCGGTTTGAATGAAACACCAGACGGGGTAAATCTTTGGCGGCCGATTCGTCAAACTCCTCGGGGAGGGGGCCTTGCTGGACAAACCGGCCTTCCACGAGCAGGTCCGCAAACTCGTCGTTGATGGCCGCCATCGTGGCCTCCGAGAGGCGCTGCTTCAGTCTGATGACCAGAGAGGGCTCCACGTACCGGATGGAATGGTAGATGTGGTAGAACCGCTCGATTTCCAGGATGGCCGCGTCATCGGATTCGACGATCTTGAACAGGCTCAGATCCTCCGGGCTGATGAGATGCCGGCTCAGGAGCTGCTCGGAGATAAAGTCGCTCCAGTGCGACCAGTAGTCGCAGCCTGGGGCTTGAAGGCAGAGAATGGGCTGGGGCTGGCTCTTGCCGGTCTGCACCAGGGTCAAGACCTCAAAGCCCTCGTCGTGGGTGCCGAATCCGCCGGGAAACAAGGCGGCGGCCTGCGATTCTTTGACGAACATGAGTTTTCTGGTGAAGAAGTACTTGAACGTCACCAGTTTCGGGTCATCGGCGATGACCTTGTTGGGGCCTTGTTCAAAAGGCAGCATGATGTTGACCCCGAAGCTGTGTTCACGGCCGGCCCCTTCCTGCGCAGCCCGCATGATACCGTCGGCGCCGCCGGTAATCACCATGTAGCCGTGCTCCACCAGACGCTTCGAGAAGCGGACGGCAAGTTGATAGTTGGGGTCGTCCGGCTGGGTCCGGGCCGAGCCGAAGATGCTGACTTTCGGGTGGTCCCGATAGCCCTGGAAGATTCTAAAGGCATGCCGGAGCTCCTTGATCGCCCGGTTCAAGATCTTCAGATCCAACGTGTCGATATTGGCGCTTTTCAGCTTGAGGACGCCGACCAGCAGCTCTTTCAGCAGCATGGACTGCAAATTATCCGACGGGGCATCCAGCAGGGCCTGCACCTGGGTCAGGATCTGGTCGTTCGTTGGAATGGCGCGCGGTGCGAGTGTTGAGGCTTTCACGAGGTCATTTTCCTGAGCGTTCCTTTTTCGGTCCCTTCTGGAGAAATCTTAACAGTCCGCCGGCCCTGGGTCAAAACCTTGGCGCAACGGGCTGGCAAATTGAGACCGGGGTCGGTAGACTGGCCACTGGAGGCGGAAGGCGGAAGGCGGGAGGCGGAAAGCGGAAGGTGGGAGATGACTGCCGACGAGGAATTCCAGCGACGATCGGAACACATCCGACCGCACGGCCTCGGGCTGTCGGTGGATCTGTACAATCCCGACCTGTGTGAGCTCGTGCAGGCGCTCCAGGACCAGGGGCCGGCGTTCGGCTACTTGGAACTGTTCAAGGCGTCTGAGGCCGGGCTCAAGGAAGTCAAACAGCGATTCGCGCGCGTCCCCATGGCCTATCACGGCGAGGGGCTCTGGCTCACGCAGCCTGATTTCATCGGCCGCCCGCAGACGGAACTCGAACTCGACGCGACCCTGTCCCAGTTGAATATCTTAGGGTGCCAATGGATCAATCACGAGTGTGCCGGCAAGCAGATGGCCGGCTACTCGTTCGGGACCTACCTTCCCCCGCTCTTTACGCGCACGGCGGCCGAGGTCGTCGCCGAGAATGCCCGCTACGTGCAGGCGCGCCTCGATCGGGATGGTGTCGATGCGGTCGGCCGCGCCCCGCTGCTCCTCCTGGAACTGCCCCCGTGGACGTATTTCGGGGTTGGAAATCTCGAGGTGCCGCTGTTCTTTCGCGTGATCGCCGAGCAAGCTCCTTGTGGATTCGTGCTCGACATCGGTCATCTCTGGACGAACTACCGGTACTCAGGCGCCCGGCACAGCCTCTCGCTCCAGGACTATGTGACGCGGTTCTTGTCTGACTTTCCTCTTGAGCGAGTCGTGCAAATTCATCTGGCGGGGTTGGCCCCGCGCGAGCAGGCGGAGGGACCGTCCGACCTCCCCCTCTGGATCGATGCGCATGGCGCGCCCATCCCGCCGCTCTTATGCGAGATGCTGGCGCAGGTGCTGGCCTCGGATCGGTTGACGCATCTGAAAGGGCTGGCCCTTGAAGTGGATACCAAGGAGATTGCGCTGATCGTGCAGGAGTTCGGACAATTTCATGCGCGCTTCGGCGGGTGGCAGCCGGCGTCAGGCCGCAACGGGACGTCCGAT
>SWDL01000081.1 GCA_005116795.1 Nitrospira sp.
ATGCGCCCCACGATCGCCTGCGGCCGGAAGAGGCCATGACTGATCGTAGGAACGCGTTCGAGGCCGACTGATTAGAGCTGCGGAGGGGCGCGGGATGGCCCGTCACAGAGGAGTGGAGCGGAGAAGAGTTCGGCGATTGGAAGCCATTCGAGGTGCTGGATCGTTTCATTCGTCGCAACGGCAGGGGGAGCCAGGGACAATGAGGCTCCGGTATGATGTTGGACCCATTGGCAGAGGTCCGTATCCGAATGCTGATGGCCGTCGTCATCGGCGGCCGCCAGCTCGTGATGCACCTCAAGAGCCGCCGCAAACGGAGCCAGGGCCAGCAGAGTCGCGCACAGGACGAGCACGAGGACCGGGAAGATCCCGACCGCAGATCGTCTGTCCGTGAGAAGCCGATGCATAAGGGGGCTTCTGTACCAGAGCGCCCGATCAAAAATCAAGCACCCCTCGAAAAACTTGCACTTTTGGGCCCTTTTGGCTAGGATGACCGCCCTTTCAGCAGATCCGAGCCGGCGTGTTCGCCCAGAGCTATTCTGAGTGCCGCTGGTCCAGTGCCAAGGACGGTGTCGACCATGATGCGCCCCCTCGATAACCAACACGTTCTCGAAATTAAACCCCTCGTGTCGCCGCGGGACATCAAGACGCGGCTGCCGATCAACGACGCGGTATCTGACTTGGTCTTCAACACCCGCCAAGCCATCCGCGATATCCTGCACGGCGCCGATCGGGAGCGTATGCTGGTGATTGTCGGCCCCTGCTCGATTCATGATCCGAGCGCCGCCTACGAATATGCCGATGCCTTGCTGAAGGTCGCCAAGGCCACCAAGGACCGCCTGCTCATCGTCATGCGGACCTATTTTGAAAAACCGCGGACCACGGTGGGATGGAAAGGCCTCATGAACGACCCGCACCTCGACGGCTCCTGCGACATCGCCGCCGGGATCGAGTTGGCCAGAACTATTCTGTTAACCATCAATGAACGCGGCATGCCCTGCGCCTGCGAAGCCCTGGACCCGGTGACGCCGCAGTACATCGCGGATCTCTGGAGCTGGGCCGCCATCGGCGCCCGGACCACCGAAAGCCAGCGCCATCGTGAAATGGCCAGCGGCCTCTCCATGCCCGTCGGGTTCAAGAACGGCACGGACGGCTCGATCCAGACGGCCGTCAATGCCATGACCGCCGCGCGCCAGCCCCATCACTTCGTCGGCATCAACGCCGATGGCCTGACCTCCATCATCAAGACCGCCGGCAATCCGGATCGCCATGTCGTCCTTCGCGGGGGAGGCGGCCGGACCAACTATGGCGACGCCGAAGTCGCGCAAGCTGAACGGGCGGTCGCCGGAGAAGCCATTGCCCGGCCCCTCATGGTCGATTGTTCACACGACAATTCCTGCAAAGATCACCGCCGGCAGGCCGACGTGGCGCGCGATGTGCTGCGCCAGTATGGTGAAGGGCGCGAGAGCCTGATGGGGCTCATGCTGGAGAGCAATCTCAAGGCAGGCAAGCAAATCTGGCAGCAGGGTAAACCGCTGACCTACGGCGTGTCGATCACGGACGCCTGCCTCGGCTGGAGCGAAACCGAAGCCCTGCTCTACGAATTGGCGGAAGCACTCTCCTGTAAGCCGGCGTAGCTTCCGCTCGTGCTTCGTCGCTCGTCTCTCGTAAGAGATTTTTTCCCCAGAGATGAGCAGTAGCTCCTACGCTTCCACACGCTCCCGCCCGCTTTTCGAGATACGAGAAACTAGAGACGAGATACGAGGAACATGCTCATCGACACCCACAGCCATCTCGATGATGCCCGTTTCGACCAGGACCGCGAGGCCATGATCCAGCGGGCGCGTGCGGCGGGGCTGGACCGGTTTGTCACCATCGGCTGCGACCTCGCGACGAGTCGCGCGGCCGTGGAGTTGGCCGATCGGTACCCCTTCGTCTATGCCTCGGTCGGCGTACACCCCCCTGAAGTGCGACACATCGGGGATGACTGGTACGATGAGCTGCGCCGCCTGGCCCGGCATCAGAAGGTGGTGGCCTACGGGGAAATCGGCCTCGACTACCACTACAACCACTCCCCGCCGAAAGACCAGCGTGAACGGTTTCGGGAACAGATCGCCCTCGCCAAAGAGCTTCGGCTCCCGCTCGTCATTCACACGCGAGAAGCGCAGGAGGACACGGTCCGCATCTTGAAGGAAGAACAGGCCTCAGCCGTAGGCGGCGTCTTTCACTGTTTTGGGGGCGATGCCTGGCTGGCGAAGGAATCGCTGGACCTGGGATTCCACGTCTCGTTCTCCGGGATTCTCACGTTTCGGAATGCCACCGCCTTGCGGGACGTGGCACGGACGGTGCCGGCTGACCGGCTGCTGATCGAAACTGACTGCCCCTACCTCACCCCGGCCCCCCACCGCGGCACACGCAATGAGCCGGCCTACGTGAGCTTGGTCGCCCAGAAACTAGCCGAGCTGACTCCCGGCCGCTCGGCCGGAGACATCGGAGAGCTGACCAGCGAGAACGCCAGACGGCTCTTCAACCTCCCCGCGTCCTCACCCGCCAAGGCGACCGGCTAAGTCTGACCTTGTACGACTCTTTCATTCGCGACCCTCCCCCGGCGTCGCGCCGACGCACCCCGCCCCTTTTGATTTCCCCGCCACGCGCCGCGAAATGGTTTCTTTATTTCCCCCGTGGTCCTCATAAGAGCTTATCCGTAAATTATATTTATCGTTAAAGGGACCTTTCTGAACGCGATGA
>SWDL01000082.1 GCA_005116795.1 Nitrospira sp.
CCTCGCGGCCGCTCGGAGAGAGAGAGTTCCACCAGATTGTGTCGATGTCGTTGGAGCGTCGGACTCTCGGTGCGCACGATCATGTCTGCCTGCACCGGCGTCGTGCATGACGCGTGGACGCCGGGCCGCCCCTCGACCTCACAGACGCAGAGCCGGCAGGACCCGTAGGCGGCCAGATGATCCGACACGCAGAGACTGGGAATCGAGATTCCGACATGCTTGGCCGCTTCATACAGGGTCTCGCCGCTTTTGGCCGTCACCTGCCGGCCGTTGATCGTCAGATTGATGGATTGAGTCATTGGACCATCACCTGAGAAATTGACGATTGCATCATTGAATCATTGTTTCATTGAGAGGTTCGGCAAATCGTCAATGAATCAATGGACAAATCGTCATTTCTTTCTGAATTCGTTCGGGAACTGCTCGATCGCCGTGAGCACGGGATAGGGCGCTCGCCCGCCCAATGCACACAAGCTGGTCGCCTTCATCGTCTCACCGAGATCGCGCAGAAGGACCAGATCGCCGGCCCGCCCTTGCCCGGTCTGGATGCGTTCAAGAATTTCACGTCCCCGTACGGATCCGATACGGCAGGGTGTACATTTTCCGCACGACTCGTCCGCCACGAAGGCCATATAGTGACGAGCCAGCTCAACCATATCCGTCTCCTCGTCATAGACCACGATCCCCCCGTGGCCGAGAATGGCCCCCGCATCCGCGAAGGCCTCGTAACACAACCGAATCCCCAGGTGGGATTCCGAGAAAAGGCTCCCGAGCGGCCCGCCGACCTGGATGGCTTTGAATCGGGCGCCTGGCGCCATGCCGCCGCCGAATCGATGCAGCACCTCCTCCAATGTGGCACCGAAGGGAATTTCCACCAGCCCCGGCTGTTTCACCCGTCCGCCGAGCTGAAGCACGACCGTGCCTCGTGATGTTTCCGTGCCATGGGCCGCATACCACTCGCCGCCCTTGGCCAGGATGCTCGGCACCGTCGCAAAGGTGAGGACGTTGCTCACGATCGTCGGGCGGCAGTTCAGACCCGCGATGGCCGGATAGGGAGGTTTGGCGCGCACTTCTCCGCGGCGTCCCTCCAGCGACTCCAGCAGCGCCGTTTCCTCTCCACAGACGTAGGAGCCCGCTCCTTGGACGATGTCGAGCTGAAAGTGCCGCCCGTCTTGGTCGAGCATGCCGGCCGCCTGGGCCAGCGCGACGGCCTCTCGTATCGTGTGAAACGCCGTCGGATACTCATGCCGACAATAGACGTATCCCAGGTCCGCCCCGATGGCGCGACCGCAAATCAACATCCCTTCGATGAGACGGAAGGGCTCGCCCTCCATGATCATCCGGTCGCAGTAGGTCCCGGCATCGCCTTCGTCCGCATTGGCCACGACGTACTTCACGCCGGAAGGCTGATCCTTTGCCACCTGCCACTTGCGCCAGACTGGAAAGGCCGCGCCGCCCCGACCGCGGAGGCGGGAGATGTTCAGCTCATCGATAATTTCCTGCGGATCAAGCGACAGGGCCCGATGCAACCCGCTCCACCCGCCGTGCGCCCGAAAGTCGGCGAGCGACAAGGGCGCGGCTTGCCCGAAGTCGGCAAAGGTGATCCGATGCTGTTGCGCCAGGAAGGGAATCTTCCCAATCGCGACGCCGCCCTCGCCGGCCAGGATACGAGTGAGGTCCTCCCGCCTGGCGAGGGGCCAGGCCAGACGACCCTCCGGCCCTTCGCGTTCCACCAACGGCTCCAGAAAGAAGGCGCCCCGCGACGACGTGCGGACCAGTTCCACACGCGCATCGCCCTCCCAGGCTTCCGCAAGGCGGTCGGCTCTTGCCGCTCGCGCGGAGGTGTCGTTGGAGATGTAGAGACGGGTCGTCATGGGGGAAGATGTGGTCAGTGGTCAGTTGACTATTTATATGGCGACAACAACGTAGGGATGTCGCTCGGCGTCACTCGGCCATGGACCTGGTCATCAATCACGACCGTCGGCGAGACCGCACAGTTGCCGACGCAATAGACCCGTTCGAGAGTGAATCGCTTGTCCGGTGTCGTGGCCCCGAGCCCGATCCGGAGTTCTTCGGCCAACGCCGTCAAGACTCGCGAGCCGTGATTGGCCACGCAACTTTCCCCCACGCAGACCCGCACACGATGTCGGCCCGCCTGGCGCAGATGGAGATCGGGATAGAAGGACAAGACGCCGGCCACGTCGGCCTCCGTGACCTGCAACGCCCGAGCCATCTCCGGCGCCACGTCCGTCGGCACGTACCCCAGATGCGCCTGCACCGCCAGCAAGCTCTGCAGAATATTCGGCGGCGAAGTCCGCCAGCGGTGGGGAACAAGGTTGAGCTTAGCCTGCCTCACGCCAGCCCCACGTGCGCCCTCAGGCGGCTATAATCATATCCAGTCTGGCCGGTCCGCCGCGCGGCGAGATCCTCCCGTTCGAGGCCCGTGATCAAGGCCTCGAGTGCGGCACGCTTGTCATCATGCCGCGCGACATGCCGCGGTAACTCTCCTCCCAGGGCTGCATTCGGACGATCGGCCCAATCCAGATAGACCGATTCCAAGAGACCGCGAAGAAGACGGAGTTCTTCTTCCTGTGGAATGGTCACGAGGCGAGAGGCGACATCCTCGTCAAGCAGATCGATCTCCGGATAGTCGTGGCCCGGCACTTCAACGGTCTCGCCTTGAAAATGGAGGGAAAACCCGAAGGTCGCCGCCACCTGATGCTTCAACGCATTCAGTGTCTCGCCATGATCGCTCTCTACAATCAGGTGCACGGCCGTGAGCGTGATCCTGGCCACGACCATCTCTTGCTCGCCACCCGTACGCCCGCGTGCCTGGACGGAGCGGACCCAGGAACGGATCGCCTGCGCGCCCCCCTCCGCACCTCCCGGCTCAGATTGTTCGGCTTTCCACCCCTCCAGACGAGACAGGCCGTCCGCCAGCCGGTGCGAGTCATGGTGCTCATAGATCGCCACCGCATAGAGGAGGGGTTGCCCATCAGGCCGGCAAAACCGGGTCCGCGCCTCGGCCAGCAGCAACAGCGTCATGCGCGCTTCCGCCACCTTCCAGGCAAGGATATAGCCATGCTGTTTCGCGAACTCTGTCCAGTCGCCCAGGGCGAAGGTGCCCATATTCGCTTCCATCTCGCGCCTGGTTTGATTCGCGGACTCATAGACGGCTTGCCCAACTGGTCGGGACATGGCCAAGGCCACCTCAGGCACGACCGCCTTGCCGCCGCGCCGAATCAGCCGGGTGAGCAGGACCTCGCCCGCGGTTCGTTCCTGACTCCAGACTCCTCCCGGCACCAGGTATTCCTGTCCGTCGCCCAACGAGCGCAACACGACCGTCCGTTCTGCCGGCGACGTACCGATGGAGAGAATCTCCAGCAGATCCATGTAGGAATGTCGGACGGGGTCGAGCCACTCCCGCTCCTCGTTCGACACGTGCGAGGAGATGGTATCCCGGACCTGCTCCACCAGGCTCGGCTGCCCGTCCTCAGGCGAAAAATCCCCATAGATGAAGATCTCTGCCAACCGGAGTTCCTCCGGTAACGGCGCCGGCACGTCGGCCAACCCAACGTTCGCATACGGCTGAAGACATCTCATCAATGCGACCTGGCGCTGCACCCGGAATCCCGGGCTGATCGCCAGTTCCTCAAGCCGGATCAACAGAGAGGCCAGTGCCTGATCCATGGACAGGAGCGGCGTCTCCGCCCGCTCACTCCCGAGCTTCATGAATCTCCTCCATCACGATGTCCTCGGCATCCAGCCAATCTTGGAGCGCGCGCCCTTCCGTGCGCTCGAGATACAGACCGAAGGCCTTCTCCCTGACGCGTTCCCACATGCCGGTCGGCAACTCAATGGGTTCCCGCATGACCGATGGCGGATCGGACTTCCGCACCGTCTTTTTTCGTCCGGCCGGGCGTTTGGGCGCCCCGTTTCGATTCATCGCACGTTCCCGAGCCATGTGTGTTCACCGCCTTTCCGTTCGTCGCTGATCACCGCGTGGATGCAGTCGGCTCATACTTGGGACTCCTGACGGCCAGCACGGGACAGGGTGCCCGCCGCACCACCCCCTCCACCACGCTGCCGAGGAGCAGACGGGAGACTCCACGACGTCCGTGCGTTCCCATGACGATCAGATCGCTGTTGAGCGCCCCGGCGCTCCGGAGAATGCCGTCGATCGGGAGCCCGCCGACGACCTGGGAGGCCGTTGGCACCTTCTTCTGCTGTAACGCGGCTGCCATCTCCGCCATCTGCCCCTGGATGCGACTCTTCGCGCGAGCCGGGTCGTCGGCATGGAGCAATGTGAAATCCAGCCCATAGGCGACCGGCTCCAGGACGTGGAGGAGCGTCACCGACGCAGAGAACTGTGCGGCCAGGTTCGCCGCATACTCCACGGCCTCCAACGAGCAATCCGAAAAGTCCACGGGGACCAGGATCTTCCGGAGGGACGGCGGCTCCGCCTTTCCGGAAGGCTTGCCCGTCTCCGCTTCGTCCGACACACGCACCGCCAGCACCGGGCACGGGGCAAATCTCATCGTCCGTTCCGCCGTGCTGCCGAGCAGCACGTGTTGCAGTCCCGTGCGGCCATGCGTGCCCATCACGATCAGGTCGGACCTGAGCTCCCTGGCCTTCTGACTGATCCAGTAGCCGGGC
The DNA here is from genome assembly GCA_005116795.1 of Nitrospira sp. Classification (GTDB taxonomy): domain Bacteria; phylum Nitrospirota; class Nitrospiria; order Nitrospirales; family Nitrospiraceae; genus RSF151. The sequence goes on from SWDL01000082.1 coordinate 4,657, forward strand.
ACCCCGATCTCCTGATGGCTGCGCGCGGTGAGGCCCTTGGCCGCCAGTCGGGTCTCCGCCTTCTCCAAAGCCGCGCGTCCCTCCTGCTGCAAGGAATCCACGTACATTTTGTTGACCGGGTATTCGAGATCCATGCCCGGCACGAACTCCGCCACATAGAGCAGGTCCACCGTCGCCGCTGAGGATTGTGCCAGCAGCAGGGCGTAGTCCTCCGCCCGAAGCGAGCAGGCGGAGAAATCGGTCGGCGCCAGAATTCTCGTCGCCGGCGGCGTCATCGCGTCGCTCCTTTCGATCCGGCTCCACCGCTGGATTTCACCGGGCGGGCCATCAAGGGCACGGTGAGGACCGGGCAGCCCGCCGTTCTTACGACCTTTTCCGCCGTGCTCCCGAAGAAGATTTTGTCCACGCCCCCATAGGCGCCCCCGTAACTCCCGATCACCACCAGATTGATCTTTTCACTCCGGACAAACCGCGCGATCTCCGCAAAGGGAGCCCCCTCGGCGATGAACCGCGTGACCGTGAGCCCCTTGACGGCCGCCGACGTCACCAGGCGACGCGCCAGGAGCCTCGCATGGTGCCGGAGCCTTTTCAGTTGCGCTTTTTCTTCGGAGGGAAGGGCCAGCCCCAACGTATTCAAGACACCAAGGTTCTTGGTATCCACCACATGCAAGAGCACGAGCTCAGATTGAAATCCCCTGGCCAGATGCACCGCCACACGGAAGGCCTCTTCTGAACAGGCCGAGAAATCCACCGGGACCAAGATCTTAGGAAACAGCGAATCCGTCATGCGCTCTCCTTCCTCATTAGCCCGGAAATCCAGGGGGGTACCATAAAAAACCGGCTCCCCATGTAGGCGAACTCAGCAAGGCCGGTGCCATCCTGTACATGGGTTATGGTGAATGGCGAATGGCGAATGAAAACAAGAGTTTTGTTCTTGTCCATCGCCTATTTTCCATTACCCATGTCTCATACCATTTCTTCCTGGGGGCCTCCTGCTACAGCCCAAGACGACCCGATGTAGCGGAAGGCCACAGAAGAAAGGTTAGCCCCAACCTTGTTGCAGGAGTGGCACCTCTCTTGCTCATTCCTACAGAGATCGGGAGGCCACACCTATGACACTGACCAGGAATCAATGGCTGTTAATCGGCGCGGTCGCGTTCGGGATTGCCGCGTTCCTCTATTTAGTCTTTTTCTGCCCGACCGAATGCCTGTAAGCCGAAGACCGTCTGAGACGACCAATCGGCGACAGACGCTACTGAGCGAGTCGGCAGCGGATCTGCCTGATGGCGCCCGGTGAGGCCACAAGGGGACATGGGGAAGAGGTCATGACGCGTCACATACCGGGTGAACAGCAGACCGTAATCCCGGTGGATCACGTGAGGGTACACGGCAATCTCGTCGTCCCCGAACGAGCGACGGGTCTGGTGATCTTCGCGCACGGAAGCGGGAGCAGCCGCTTTAGTCCGCGCAATAACTTCGTGGCCGGACAGCTACAAGAGGGTCGGATCGCCACGTTACTCGTCGATCTCCTCCAGGAAGACGAAGCCCTCGATCGACGCCACGTTTTCGATATCGCTCTCCTTTCGCGTCGGCTCCTCGCCATCACGGCATGGACGCGCGCTGATGCCCGCGTCCGCGAATTGGCCATCGGGTATTTCGGGGCCAGTACCGGAGCCGGCGCCGCACTCCAGGCCGCTGCCGTGGAACCGGAGCAGATCGCGGCGGTCGTCTCGCGGGGCGGACGCCCTGATCTGGCGGCGCCCTTTCTCCCCAAAGTCCTGGCGCCCACGCTGCTCATCGTCGGCGGACTCGACGAGGCGGTGATCGAGATGAACGACGAGGCCCTGGCCCTGCTCACCTGTCCGAAGCAACTGATCATCGTGCCGGGGGCCTCCCATCTCTTCGAAGAGCCGGGCACATTGGAAGAGGTGGCGCGCCTCGCCCGCCAATGGT
>SWDL01000083.1 GCA_005116795.1 Nitrospira sp.
CCCTTCTATGGCTGTTACATCTTGCGGCCCTCGTGGGATCTTGGGTTCGACGATCCTGAAAACCCGACCTCATTGGAAAAAGTGATCGAGGCCCTGGGGGGAGAGGCCGTGGCCTATGCCGGCCGGACGAAATGTTGCGGCTTTCCCATCATTCTCGAAAAAGAATCCATTGCGATGGCGATGAATGGGAACAATCTCAAGGAGGCGAAGGAGAAGGGGGCGGACGCCATGGTGACGCCCTGTCCGCTCTGTCACATGAGCATGGACATTTATCAGGAGCGGGCGGCGAAGGCGGTGAACACGACGCTGAATCTGCCCGTGTTGCATCTGCCGCAGTTGATCGGCTTGGCGATGGGGATTCCGGCCAAGGAGTTGGGGTTTGCGCGGCACGTCGTGCCGGTGGACGCGATCGTGCGGATACGGGACAAGAAACAAGAAACGATGGCTGGGTGACGAACGGATGTCGGCTTCGATACCCCAGGATGCGATGAATCAGTGTGGCGGCTGAGAGCTCTTGCCTGGGCAGCCCGCGCCTGTGAGGCCGCGACGGGGCGTCGCGAGGCCGGCGCAGGCTGCAGCGAAGACGGCAATTCACCAACTTCTTGCGCCCTGGGGATATCTCAGCCGACAACCCGTTCCACCCATCCCTAACTGCCGCGTGAGGAGAGAGGTAAGGAGGAGAGAAGGTCAATGAAGATTGTGAATCTGGCCGAGGTGCAGCAGTTCAGCGCGGAGAAGATGAAGAAGAATAATTTACTCCAGACGCCGCGGTTATTTTGTGACGTCTATTGCTTCGAGCCGGGGCAGGAGCAGAAGGGCCACATCCACGGCGAGCAGGACAAGATCTATATTGTGCTCGATGGGCAGGGGACGTTTCAGGTTGGCAGCGAGAAACAGGTCTTGGGGCCTAGCCAGGGCACCATCGCGCCGGCCGGCGAAGAACATGGCGTCAAGAACCACACGCAGTCCCGCCTCCGCGTCCTCGTGTACGTCGCACCGAACCCGAGCTAACCCGTGATGACCATGACTGACGAAGGGTGGAGACGGCTGGGCTCGGATTCTCGACTGATGAACGGGGGACTGGGGGACTGTCGCCCTTCTTCCCGCCGCAGGCTTGGCGTAGGCGGGTGGCGACTGTCCCCGTGAACTCTTCGGCTGACAAACGGAAGAGGTCGCAGCTGCTGCTTTCCGCCCTTGGCCAGAGCCGTTTTGGATGGGCAGAGGCTCGGCAGGAGTTGTGTCCGCCTGGGCCGCCTCCTGGAGCACCCAACTACGCCTTGCACACTCGCAGCCTGTAAACTCGGCGAAGCGCCTCGAACAGTACAGGCTTTGCCGTTGCAGTCGGACAGAGCAACGGCCGCGCGCTGCGGCAAGTTGTGTCCCGCTCCATCCGGCGATAGGCTTCACAACTCCTTTCCGAGCCGCTTGATCGATACGGTTGAGCTGGAAACTGAACGGTTCTGATGCCCGCTCCAGCCATGCAGCCCGGCTGGTGAGAGGCGTGGAAGGCACCTCAA
>SWDL01000084.1 GCA_005116795.1 Nitrospira sp.
CCGGCGATCGGCCAGCAGCACACCACTTCCACCGCATCGGCCACGACGTGGTGGTTGGTAATGATCAGGCCGTCGGCGCTCACGATCACGCCGGACCCCTGTCCATACTGGCGGCGCGGGGGCAAATCTGGCAGCAAGCCGAAGGGGAGGAACTCGTCGGTCAGGGTTTGATCCCGCACGATGACCGTCGAGGCGATATTGACGACCGCCGGATTGACCTTGGCCGCGGTGCTCTTGACCTGTGACTGAAGGTCGACCGTGGTCCTCGGTGGACCGCCCGGCTGTGGCTCAACCGCCTGTCCAGACAGCGGGCACCATATCCAGCCGAGCGCCAGCAGCCCGGCCAACGCAGAGGGGACCAGGCCGGATGAACGGGTCACTACGAGACCGCCCGTTGATGTTCGAGTCTGTCGGGTCACCGGGGCGACTTCTGCTCTCGTTTGGATTGTCCGCCCGACTTGCCGGTCGCCGCAGTGTTCGCCGCCTTATCGGCGTCCAGAATGCTGGCGATGATCGTCTTGATGTTCTCAGGGTCGATGGATTCCACCTTGAGGTTGCCGTCTAAGAGCACGGTCGGCGTCTGCCGCACATCGACTTTCATCCCAAAGGCTCGCCCCTCTTCGAGCATCTTGCTCGGCTTGCCGCCGGCCAGCCCGGCTTCAAACGCCACGGGATCGAGCCCCACTTCCTTCACCATCATTTCCCGGAGGGTCTGGTCGAAGACGTGAATGTGGTCCTTGTGGATCATGCGGAACAGGGCCTTTTTCATGTCCGGACCTTTGCCCATGCTCTTGGCCTGTTCGTACATTTCGAAGGCCATGGGCAGCTTGCCGGGAATCACAGGAAAGCCGACCATGATGACGTCGAGCTTGTCGCCGAATTCTTGTTCCAGCACCGGGATTCCGCTCTGTTCGAACGTGTGACAGTGGGGACAGTAAAAATCGGCGAACTCCGTCAGCTTCACCTTGCCCCGCTCATGCGTGGAGGGCAGGTTCTTCAGTTCCGTGTATTTGCCTTTGAAGGCGGCCGCCTCAGCGGACGAGGCGCTGCCCATCGTTCCGATCGCCACGGCGAGGGCGATCATGAGGATCGTTCCCACGTTGGTGCTCTGTGCTCCTTTCATAGCCCCTCCTTGTTCAGATATTCAGATGGCATGACCGCCAAGCATGGGTGGTATTATAATCAATCTTCGAGGCGAATCTCTCCTGTATTATAATGAAGGCATGACGCGACGCGATGCGCTTCGAATCCTCCTGTCGGCCGGCTTGGCTTTGACCGGCTGCGCCCTGTCGGAGCCGGCCTTCCCTCCCGCCCTGCAAAGTCAGGTCGAGCCGGCGCTCACCTTCGCGCAGATCAAAGACGCGCCCGACAGCCATCGCGGGAAAACCGTCATGCTGGGAGGGGAAGTGCTGAATGCCAAGCGGTTGAAGGACGGCACCAGGCTTGAGATACTGCAACTGCCGCTGGAAAGCTCGGGCGATCCCGGCCGTGACCTCACGGCGTCACAAGGCCGATTTTACGCGATCCAGAAAGAATTTCTCGACCCGGCCACGATCCCTCCGCGCACGCGCGTCACCCTGATCGGAGAGATCACCGGGACCACGCCCGGCAAACTCGACGAGATGGACTACACGTACCCCACGGTTGACATCAAGTCGCTCAGGATGTGGCCCAAGGCCGATGCCGCCGCGCCGGTCTTCCGCCCCTACTACGGTCCCTACTGGGGCCCGTACTGGTGGGGACCGTATCGCTACTGGTAGTGTGCTCCTGACACAGAGAACACTCGAAGAGGTGGCGCTCCAAAGCCGCGCGCCCCGGATGCTGCGCAGGCAGCGTCCAGTGCGTTCCCGGAATTCTCTTGGGGACGAGGATCTTACGTGATCACAACCAGCGTTCGACCCGGCTCTTTCGGATGCAGATGGTCACAATAGACCCGCCGGGATACAGGCTGCATCCCCAGGCGACGGGCGATGCCGCGATCTTCCACCGTCTGCGGCATAAAGGCAGGGCGGGGGCGGCGCAAGAACGGACACACTCGGAGGCCTGCGCTACTCCACCCAGAGAATGGTCAGGCCCATGGCTTGGGCTGCGTCGCGCTGTTTGGCGTCGCTGGTGATGAAGGGAATCGTCAGTCCTGAGGCGGCTTGGAACATGACTGCTGAGGCAATGTGCAGGGCGTCGAGCGTTCTCACATCCGTTTTCTGGACCAGCTCCTCGGCGTGCCGGAGGACTTGCTCGCCCAGCTCCACGAATTCCCAATAGGCTCGGTCTTTATGCAATCTGGCTCGGATAGCGAGAAAATCACGTGGCATGAGTTCACCGGAGGCCCGCCTCCGGCAAAGCGCCGACATGGCTTCAACCGGCGCAATCGCCGAAGACAGAAACCGAAACCGCTGCAGGAGCCGGCGCGTGAGGCCTGAGCCCTCCTCTTTGACATACCGTTTCACCAACACGCTGGTATCGAAGTAGGCCCAGTGACGCGCGGTCACTCTTCCTCTCTGTCCCTGACAATCGTGCGGGACAACGGCGCGCCGCGCACTGATCGAGGGCTCCACGCTGGAAGCACCCGGCTTTTCGATGCCGCGCGCAACAGCCCGGCGGACTCCAGCCTCCGAATAGCGGAACTCGCTTCATCGGAGGCCCCGATCAGCTTCACGACAGCCAGAGGCTTGCCGCGTTCCGTCAACAGCACTTCCTTGCCTTGCTTGACGGCCTTCATCAACCGAGAAAAGTTCTGATTCGCCTCGCGCAGTCCCATTTCCATGGGATATCCTCCTCAATGTAGTGAGGTGCCTACAGTATGCCGGGCGGAAGACGCTTGTCAACCCATGTCAACCCATGGAGCCTACCCACCGCCGGAAGGGCGCACGAACGATCTTGTCGATACCGATAGGAGCGCATGCGCACCGAGACATCCCAGAGTAGGCGCACGTCCGAAGGGGCGATCTCCGGCTTCAATCCTGGAGTCTAGGAGGAGCCGGCAGCGATGGCCTTTTCGGCTCAGGCACGAGCGACTTCCAGGCTGACTTGGCGGAAGCCGAGATCTGAGCCAGGTTGACAGGAATCTGCCTCGTCGTAATGAACGTGGCCGTGGTCAGCATTCTATTCTTCGCCTGATGCGCTATGTCAGTCCGAGCCACTTGCGCGCGACGGGGATGCGGCGTAGGAGGAATTGTTCGGCCAGCAGCACCAGGAGCAGCGAGGCGGCGAACAGCGGCAGGTACAGGCCGAACAACAGGATGAGAACACCGAGCCCCCACGACCGGCGCGGAGGCCGACTCGTCTCAGGCGCGCCGAGCGCGCCCGGCGGCCGCCGACGCCACCACATGATTACGCTGCTGGCCACCAAGACGAGCAGGCCGCCGGCAGTCAGCGCCCCCAACACCTGGTTCGGCCAGCCGAAGAGTTGCCCCTCATGGGCGGCGACGCCGATGCCGACGACTCGGTCGAGGACATGGCGGTCCTTGAAGTCTTGCCGTGTCAGGACGGCGCCGGTCGCGCCATCCAGCACGAGGTTCACGCGCAAGGGCCGATTCTGCGCGTCCGACTTGGCCGTCCAGTTGCCGGCGCCCTTGGCCGGAGGGGAGATGAGCACGGGTGGGGCCAGACGGAGGGGACGCACGGTGTCCAGCACCCGGTCGAGGACGGCATAGTCCGGCGGCATCTCATTCGCGCCGCGCGTCGTCTTTGATGGCCCCCCATGACCTCCATGTTCACCCGACGCGACTGTGGTTTTTGGGGGACGGGCCGGGTCGCCCGTCTCATCTTGCCGCACCACTGCCGTGCCGGTCAGTCGGCGCACTTCCTTGAAGTACCCGCCCCACAATTTCGCCCAGGGCAGGCCGGTCAGCAGCAGAAACAGGGTGAGCCCGGCAATCCAGAAACCGGTCACCGCATGCCAATCTCGCCAGAACAGGCGCGACCCACGGGCCAGACGCGGATAGAGAATGCCGCCCCAGCCACGCTGCGCGCGCGGCCACCAGAGGTAGAGTCCGGTCACGATCATGATGATCGTCCAGGAGGCCGCCGTTTCGACGACGGCGGAGCCGACGTTCTCTTGCATCAGCAATTGACCGTGAAGCCTGAAGATGATCCGCATGAGTCGGTCGTCCTCGCGGAGGGTCTGGAGCACGCCCAAGGTCTCGGGATGGACATAGACCCGGATGCGCGCGTCATCGCGCTTGACGATCACGCGGACGGCGGCCTCCGGCGCGGTCGGCACTTCATACGCGGCCAGGGTCGCCCCAGGCACCGCGGCGAGCGCGGCCCTGACCTGCACCTCCGCGCCGGACGGCCGACCGGTGAGCGCCAGATGGTCATAGGGACGGTCGAGCCATGCCTCGACTTGCGGTTTGAACAGGTAGATCGCGCCGCTGATCGCCAACACGACGATGAACGGAATGGAGAACAGGCCGGCATAGAAATGCCACCGCCAAACGGCTCGGTCGTCGAGCCAGGGCTGCGGCGATACGGGTCGCTCAATGGTCGTCATGATTCCCCCCCAGGCTGTGTGGCCGAGTCACGAATGTCCGTCACGCACGCCTCACGGAGTATCCGGTACCGCGTCAGCAACTCGTTGACGCGCCGCCGGAGGACGTTGTTCATGACCACGCAGGGAATCGCCACAAGCAATCCCACCGCCGTGGCCTTCAGCGCGAGGCTCAACCCGATCATGATCGTCGTCACGGCCAACGCGCCCGAGCGACCCATCGTGTGAAACGTCAGCATGATCCCCAGCACCGTCCCCAAGAGGCCGATGTAGGGCGCATTCGCCGCGATCGTGCCGATCACCACCAATCGCTTGGTCAGGGCGATTTCGCATTCGTGCAGGGTGCCATACCGGCTGAGGTCCACCCGGCGATAGAAGCGCCGGCGCTCGATCGCCACGGCGATCGACACCAGGCCGAGCATCAGCAACAATCCGATGACTCCGTACTCCACCCCCTGTTTCAACCCGTCCATCCTACGCCTTCCTCACCCTCCGCCCGGCCGACGCCGCGCCGCGGATCAAGCCTCCGCGCAGATTGGACTCAGCCGTCTTCTCGCGCCCATGTCCTTTCGATGGTTCACTCCATCTGCGCGCCTTGAGCAGTCCGGCCTTGGGTCGATAGTCCTTCAGCGTTTCCTTGGGTCTGTCGAGTCCGGATGGAGGCCGCGCGGGCGGCGAACCGATCGGCCTCGGCCACCTGGCCCAGGCGGCGGGACGCGCGGGCCAGCCCATCGAGCGCCGTCGCCACGCGCAGATCATCCGGACCGAGCGCCCGCTCCTGGATCACCAGCGCCCGCTGATAGGATTGCTTGGCTTGCGCGAAGAAGCCCTGATCGTACGCCAGCCAGCCGACGTTGCCGAGGATAGTGCCCACGAGCGACGCCTCACGCCCCAGCGTCTGCTCCGCCACATGGAGGGCCTCCACATAGGTTCGTTCCGCCGACAGGGTGAGGCCCTGGAGGTGATAGAGGGAGGCCAGATTGTTCAGGCCGACCGCGACCAAGGGGTGAATCGGCCCGTCGTGCCCCCGCCGGATCGCCAAGGTGCGCTGATAGAGGGGCTCCGCCAGCGCATAGCGGCCCTGCTGCTTATAGAGGCCCGCCAAGTTATTCAACATCGGCGCGAGGTCCGGATGATCCGCCCCTTCCGCGGCCTCGACGATGGCCAAGGCTCGGAGATAGAGCGCCTCGGCGCCGGAATCTCGCCTTTGCCTCCGATAGAGCTCGGCCAGGTTGTTGAGTCCGACGGCCAGTTGCGGATGGCCCTGGCCCAGCGTCCGCTCCTCGATCGCCAACGACCGCAGATACAATCGCTCGGCCTCCGCCATGTCGTTTTCCTCAGCGGCAATCTCCGCCAAGTTGTTCAAGGCCGCGGCCGACGCCGGATGCTCCGGCCCCAGCCTGCGCTCCCAGATCGCCAGCGCGCGCTCATACAGCGGTTTCGCCTGCGCATGCCGGCCTTGCACGTGGTAGAGCAGTCCCAAATTGTTCAAGGATTCCGCCGCGCGCGTATCGTCCTCGCCGGGTGTCCGCGCTTCGCGGAGGGCTTCAAGGAGGAGACGTTGGGCCTCTGCATACCGGCCCTTCTCCCGGGCCTGGACGCCGGCCTCCAGGTAGGTCTCCCAGCGATCACTCGGTTCCTCAGCCGACACCGGACCGTTTCCCCACAGACACCAGAGGAGACCGCCGTGCAGGATGGCCGGACCGATGGCCCGGCAGAGTCGATCACAATTGATCATCTGCGCCCCTCCTTCTCTTTGTTGAGCCCTGTTGACACGCCTCGCTACAGGGGTGTGGATCGCGCTCATCCGCCCATATCCATGCTGGATCGCGCGTCGGCTCTGCAAGATCACGGCGG
>SWDL01000085.1 GCA_005116795.1 Nitrospira sp.
AAAGGGGGGTGACGCCGATGTCAGGACCTGGTGCGGCTACCGGCTATCAGACGGAATTACTCGCGCATGCCTTTCGCCGATTCGATCAGGCGGCGGTGTCGCTGCAGGAATCCTACAAGGGGCTCATGGAGCGCATGGAACGCATGGACGTGGAGTTGGCGGCGAAGAACGAAGCGCTGCGCGCCGGTCTCAGGGAGAAAGAAGACATGCGGAGTCATTTGGCGGCGGTCTTGGAATCGCTGACGACCGGGGTGGTGGTGATCGATCAGCGGGGCGTCATCGTGCGGTGTAACGAAGCCGCGGAGCGGTTGATCGGACGGGCCAGGCGGGACCTCGTCGGGCAGGCGCTGTCGACGGTCCCGGGTCTTGAGGCGCCCGGCGCCGATCTCCCTGCGGTCATGCACTTGTCCGGCTCTCCCGTCTCAGTGACGCGGACGGCGTTGCGCAACGAGAAGGGCAGGCCGCACGGCAGCATCCTGCTCCTGAACGACCTCTCCAATATCCGCAAATTGGAAGAACGGCTGCAGCGCCGCGACCGTCTGGCGGCGATGGGAGAAATGGTCGGCCGCATTGCGCATGAAATCAGAAATCCGCTCGGCAGCGTCGAACTCTTTGCCTCGATGCTGCGAAGTGATCTGGCGGAGGAGCCGCAGGGGCGCGCCTATACCGAGCACATCTCCAGCGCCGTGCAGGCGATGGATCGGCTGCTCTCGAATCTCTTGCTGTATACCAGACCGATGTCGCCTTCGCCGGACTGGCATCCGGCCGTGACGCTCGTTCGGGATTCGTTGGTGCTGGCCGCTCATGCCACGGTGGGCCTCAGCATCGACGTGTGCAACCGGACGGCGGAGGAGGTCCCGATGCTCTGGTGCGATGCGGCTCAGGTCAGGCAGGTCCTTCTCAATCTCGTGCTGAATGCGGCGCAAGCCACGCCGGTAGGAGGCGCGGTGACCGTCACGATCACTGAGGAGCGCGGGTCCAACGGCCGGCCGGCCGGGATGCGGATGGTCGTGGCGGACACCGGCAGCGGGATCGATTCGACCTTGCTCCCGAGAATTTTCGATCCGTTTTTCACGACGCGCGAGGAAGGGACCGGTCTGGGGCTGGCCATCGTGCATGCGGTGGTCGAGGGACATCATGGCCGGGTGGAAGTGGACAGCCACGTCGGGCAGGGCAGCACCTTCTCCATCGTGTTGCCGCAGGGGCCCCAAACGGACAGGGCGGCAGGCGTCTTACGCCGGTGAGCCATCCGTCGAATTTTGCTGCGGAGGATGTTGTATGAATGCAGTGACGACACAGCGAGGCGGGCAGGGCGGCGGGGAAACCCGATCGGTCCTCGTGGTGGACGACGAACCATCCATGCGGGTGGCCTTGTCGGAATCCTTGCGCCGATCCGGGTATGGAGTGGCGGTGGCGGCAGACGGCCAGGAGGCCTTGCAGCGATTCGGTCAATGCCGACCCTGGTTGGTGCTCACCGACATGAAAATGGCGCGGATGGGCGGCTTGGACGTCTTGAAGGAAATCAAGCGGCGCGCGCCGAATACCAGGGTGGTGGTGATGACGGCCTATGGCACGGTGGAAACGGCGGTCGAGGCGATGAAGCATGGGGCCTGTGATTATTTGCTGAAGCCCTTCGCGGCCGAGGCATTGGAACGGGTCCTGACCCGCCTCGAAGCCGTGGAATCGCCTGTCGAGCGGGCGACGGCGCAAGGCGCGCCGACTGAGCGCGCGATGCTGACCGAGAATGCGGGGATGGAACGGCTGCTCGGTTTGACCGAGATTGTCGCCACGAGTCAGGCCACCGTGTTGATCAACGGCGAGAGCGGAACCGGCAAGGAATTGCTGGCCCGGTTCATTCATAGCCGGAGTCCCCGCGCTCAGAAACCCTTTATCGCCGTCAATTGCGCGGCGCTGCCTGATGGGCTGCTGGAAAGCGAGTTGTTCGGCTACGAGCGGGGCGCGTTCACGGGAGCCTTGTTCCGTAAGCAAGGCAAATTCGAGATGGCCAACGGCGGGACCCTGCTGTTGGATGAAATCAGCGAGATGAATCTGAATCTCCAAGCGAAGCTCCTGCGTGTGCTCCAAGAGCGGGAGTTGGACCGGATCGGGGGACGTGAGCCGATCCCGGTGGATATCCGGGTGATCGCTACGACCAACCGCTGCCTGCGGGAGGAAGTCGAGCAGAAACGGTTTCGAGAGGATCTCTATTACCGATTGCACGTCTTTCCCTTGACGGTTCCGCCGCTTCGCGAGCGCCATGGAGACATTCCCATGCTGGCCCGACATTTTGCGCGGCAATCCTCCAAGAGGAACGGCCTGGCCTGTCCGGAGTTGTCTCCGGCGGCCGTGCAAGTGCTTGAGAGCCGTCCGTGGCGCGGCAATGTCCGCGAACTGGAAAACAGCGTCGAACGCGCGGTGCTGATTTCGGGGGGAACCACGCTGGAGCCGGCCCACTTTCACTTCGACGACGCCCCGGCCAGGCCGGCGACGCCGGCGGCGCCGGCGCCCCCTCCCGCTCAGGAGTCCGGGATGGGGTCGCTCTGGGCCATGGAGCGAGATCTGATCATGCGGACGCTCGGAGCCATGAACGGAAATCGGACCCATGCGGCCAAGGTGTTGGGCATCAGTCTCCGGACCTTGAGGAATAAGCTGCGGGAGTATCGTCAACTCACTGGGGAGGCCGGCACAGGCGAGGCGCCGCCGCTGCTGGAGGCGGTCGACCCGGCATAATGTGCCCAGTCGCATGGCTCAGGATGGAGTGTTCGATCCGACGAGGCGAGGGATTGGTCGGTCCACCGGGCAAGAAACGACCGGTACGGCGTTTGCAGGAATAATAGCCGGGGAGGAACAGGCGCATGCGAATATTTGATCGCACCATGGGATTGCTCGAGCGGACGATGGAGTTGCGGGCCTCCCGGCACCGTGTCATTTCGGCCAACATCGCGAACGAGGAGACGCCGGGGTACCGGCCGAAGGAATACCGATTCCTGGAAGCGCTGGGCGCGGCCACGCGCGGGCAGGGTGGCGCCCCGATCCGGGTGACCCATGCCGTGCATATCGGGCCTAGCGGCGATGCCGTCGGGCGGGTGCTCGGCAAGACCGAGACCACGGCGACGAATGACATGGGGCTGGATCAAAACAGTGTGAATCTGGATATGGAGTTGGCCAAACTGTCGGATAACGCCTTGAATTTCAACACGGCGGCCTCCGTCATCAGCATTCGGTTCAGGCAGTTGCTGGCGGCGGTGCGGGACGCGAGATAAACCACAGGTCGAGGTTCAGGTTGAGGTTAAGGAACAGCGAGTTGCGGCAATC
>SWDL01000086.1 GCA_005116795.1 Nitrospira sp.
ACGACCCGGAGACCACATCGGCCTGCCACGAGACATAAGCCGGACACCATTGCCACACGCCGAGGGTGATGAACCGCGTCAAACCGGCGGGAATGCAGGCCGTGCGGTTGACCGAGACCTCCCGATTCACGACGCGGGTCGACTCCCCGCACCGGGCGAGATAGCGCTCGCTCGTGATGTCATGAAGCTTCGCATGGGGAACGACGAAAGCCACGATCGGCACCGGCAGCCAGGCGATCGACGAATCATCGGTCCATTCCCCGCCGGCACATCGAGCCTCGGGCTGCGCCACTCGCCGCACACCATCATGGACAAGGCTGGTCGTACAGCCGGACGCCATGATCACCATGGCCATGACTCCAGACATCAGACTCCGTGGATGATTGATGAATCGCATCGTTGTGGCTCCTTTCATGCCGTGGCAGGGTCTACCGATGCCTGATTTCGGCTCCTCAGTGGTTAGACGGCGTGTTCCGGGAAGGGTAAACGGAGAGGAAGGGATCACCGGGAGCGAGAGAGCCTCTCGCCCCTCGGGAGCACAATAAAAAAGGGCCGGCCGCATCGCCTGCAGCCGGCCCTCGTTTGACGAAAAAGAATGTCGCTTAGCGGCCCTGGTGCTGTCCGGCCTGTCCAGCCTGTTCGGCCTGTCCGGCCTGTCCGGCCTGTGGGACAACTTCCACCTGGGTCTGCTGGGATTGATCCTCTTGGCTCACGGGTCGCTTGTCGCCGCGGCGTCCGCTATCCCGCCCCTCGACCTGGCGACCGCTACGACGTTCGCCCTGGCCGCCGACCTGTTGGTCATGGTTGACATTCCCCTGCCCGCGCTGCCCGCGCACGGCCTCATCGGCAGACGCCACGCCTTGATCAGCCTGGCCGCGGCCCTGCTGGCCACCGACCTGTTGACCATTATGACGTCGGTTCTGCCCCGCGGCCTGCTGGTCGGAGACATTCCCCCGGCCACGCTGGCCGCCGACCGACTGGTCGTCAGAGGCGACACCCTGGCCGCTCTGGCCCTGTTGGCCGCTGACCTGGCTGTTCGCCGTGCCGTGATCGCCGCGCGCGGACGACCCCGAGCCTGAACCGGCGAGCGCGAGGCCACCGAGCGCCACGATAGAGGCGCCGATGCCGATCATGAGAGTCCGAAGTACCTTCATGGTAATCCTCCTTGTGAAAAGCCTGTGATGGAACCGACCGTTCCGGTGATGAAATCACCTCCATCACTCTAGCACCCACCCCCAACGGCCCAAAAATAATTCGCCAAACGCACGCGATGAGTTCGGCCGCCTGTCAGGCGCGCACAGCCCGATGCGCTGGGACCCGACCGCCGTCAGCTCGCGCGCGGCGAGACGAGGCCGTTACCGGACGTCTTGGAAAAACACGCGGGGCAGGATCGGAAGACGGAACTGCACGTGGAGGATAATCAACAGCACGCGGATGAAGCTGCGCCAGATCCCCATCCGGATGAACTTTCGCGCATCGGTGACGACCGGAGGCGCGAAGAGGACGGGACGCGCGGCGGCCTGGAGCTTCTCGCAGAAGGCGACGTCTTCCAGAATGGGTTGATCGGGAAAGCCGCCGAGCGCCTGGAACAGGGACCGCCTCACAAACATGGCTTGATCGCCGTAGATCACACGGGACTGCCGGCAGCGCACATTGTCGAGGAAGGAAATGACGCGGAGCCGCCAATCCGACCCGGAGAATCGGTGCAGGAATCCGCCGGCCTGAATCGACCCATCCGGCTCGCTCGCATTCAACCGGGCCAGCGCCCCGTCCGGCAGGGACGTATCGGCGTGGAGGAACAGGAGCCACTCTCCCTGCGCCTCAGCCGCTCCGCGATTCATTTGTGCGGCCCGTCCTTTCGGCGCATGAAGCAGCCGGACTCGCGCCTCATGGGCCACGAGGTCGCAGGTGCGATCCGTGCTGCCGCCGTCGACGACCAGCACCTCGTACTCGCCGGCCTGCTGAAACAGCCGCTCAAGCGTGCCCGGGAGCGCCCGCTCTTCGTGGTACGTGGGGATGATGACGGACACCATGGCCTAGGACGTACGGCGTGAGGGATGAGGCGTAAGGGGTGAAGGAACAGTCAGCTCTGATCCCGCTGATGGCTTGCCCTCGAACATGAGCCAGGAGGGAAGATAGGCGCGGGAGTCGGCGGCCCAGGCGGCCGCATCTTCATGGATCGTGTCGAAGAGGTCGGCCAGCGTCGTCACCATCGGCTCGATGAGGCCGAGATAGTGTGTCGCGCGGCTGCGCAGCGCTTCGACCGAGACTTCCCCATGCTGCAGCGCGCGCTCGATCGTCCTGATCCCGAAAGCATGGTGGGCTTCTTCTTGATGCAGCAGGATGCGCCGCGCTCCTCCAAACGGGGCGCCTCGCTTCGCGAGCCCCTCCTCGATTCTGGTGAGGAGGGCTTCTCCCAATCCCTCCAGGATAATCTGTTCGGCCAGGACGGTTTCGAGAAAATCCCGTCTCTTGAGCGCATCTTCAATCAGGACACGATACGCTTCCAACGGTTTCAAGAGGACCGCCCCTGGGGACCGTCGAGGTGTCAGCCACAGAATCGCGCCCTGGAACACCCGGGCGTGGATGGCTTCCTGACGAGCCTGCGTCTTGAGGAATGTCGCCATCCCCGGCTCAGGGGCGCACGTCGCTTGCGACGACGCGCAGGCCTGCGCCATTCGCTCCCCCGCCTCTAGAAAGGCGAGCAGTCTCGCAATCGGCGCCCGCTCATCCGGCAGAACCAGCATAGGGAACTCCGTTCAGACTCCAGTCATAGTCGAGGAACTCGATCCGATAGGATTCGGTCTTCAAATCATGCGCCAGATCTGGATCACTCACATACTGAGCCAGATAGTGCGCCAGGGAACCGGCCTGCGCTTCGAAATCTCCTCGAAACCATTTGAAGATCATCGACACGGTCGCCACTCGATGTTCCCGATCGAATCGATTCTTCGTCGGGTCGTTCACGAACCCTCTGGCGCTCTCGTCGAGTTGGGCCTCGAGCCGATCGGCGGCATAGGCCTCGGACCGTAGGCCTGGGCAAGACCGAGAGGCGCAGACGATCGAAAAATGAATCCGGGGCTCCCCGAATTCTTTCACCAACACCTCGCGCTCCAGATCGTAGAGAGTGATGGCATGCCCGCCCACGGCGTAGTCCCGTCCGATGAAGTAGCGATACCGGCCGACCCAGGTGGCCGGAGAATAGCCGTCCAGAATCCCTTTGACGGCGAAGGCGTTGTAGGCATTGATCCAGAAGGCCAGGCGATCGTCGCGGCTGGGCAGTCGGCCGGGGTCCACTCGATTGAGAAGCTGCAGATACTCACCAAACCGACGATCACCGGGAATCCCAGGATAGTTCACCTGGCCGTTCGTCACATGCTGCTGCAGGACCTCACTGAACGCCCGATGCGACAGGGCGCCGGGGGCGACCGGATCGACCGGATGATACGATCGCGGGCCCGTCGCGCAGCCGACCAGGACGACGCAGCCGAGGAGCCACAGAGCCCGTCGCATCATGGCGCCACCTCCGGAGCGAGAGACAGCGGCGTCCTCACGGCGGAGATCGGATGGCGCAGCAGCGATCCCACCACACGACTACAGAGCATGTTGCAGGACGAACGCGCCGAGCAGGCGTCGATGCGGCCGCGGTCGAACCGCGCCAGAATCTCAGCCAGCGGCATCTCAAGAAGATTGCCCGCATGGGGCAGCGCCAGGCAGGGCGCCACGTTCCCCGAGGCGTCGATCGCGATGCTGTAGCGCCCGGCGTCACATCGGCCCAATGATCGGCCTTCCAGCCAATCAATGTTGTCCTGCACGTACTGCCGATAGTACCCCCGTGGCACCAGCCCCGATTGCGCCACCGCTCGGAACACAGCAGCCGCTTGGGCTTGTTCATATTGCAGGAGGGGATCGACCTTCCCATAGCGATCGAGCCCCCAATGGTAGGCCCCGACCACGGGAATGAATCCCTGCGATCGGGCAAACCGGACCACCTCGAGCACATCGCCGCGATTCACGTCGCTCACGATACAGGTCAGGTACTTGGGATTGCGCGCCTTCGCCAGGAGCGCCACGCCGGCCGACACCAGCGCCAATTGGTCGGCCCCGCGGATCTGCCGATAACGGTCCCGATTCAAGGTATCCAGACTGATGGAATAGCTGAGCGGCAAGGCAACCAGCCGCTCGACGGTTTCTTGCGTCAGTCTTGTGCCGTTGGTGATGAGGGTGAGCGAGAAGCCGATGGCGGCCAGGTCCTCCAAGACTTCGACCAGATCACGCCGCAGCATGGGCTCCCCGCCCTGGACGAAGACCAGACGGATCCCATCCGCGTACAGCGCGCGAAACACGCGCGCAATCTCGCCCCGGGACATCTCGTAGCGCCCTTGATTCAGAGGAAGATTACAATAGCCGCAGGAGGAGTTACAGCGAAGGCAGACCTCGAAGACCGCCAAAATGGGCCTGCCTTGAAGCAGATTGAACATCGGCTTGGCCGACTGCATCAGCCCACGCACAGTCCTCTTCCTCTCATCTCACATCCACCGAGATGACTGCACCACCGAAAGCGCATGAGACAAGGCCGGAGGAGAAGAGAGCGTCACGGCGCCTTGCTGAAAATGATATCCCCGAAATACGCCAAAGCAGACTCGCCCGTATTGTCCGTGTCGCTCATGATCGCCACGCCGTTGATCAGCGACGGCTCTTCGTCGAAAGCCTTTTTGTAGTCCTCGTAGACGTTGCGTTCCTGCTCGACCCACGTCCCCATGCCGGCTGAACCGCTTCGGATGACGACCATTTTCGCAAAATCCGTATAGGCATTGTCGACGATGTCACCCACGGGCGCCTTCGTGTCCCAGATATAGTTCAACGCGCCGATGGGGATATCTCCAAAGATGGCCCTCCCGGCCTTATACTTCACCTTCCGGCCGAACGAGACCTTGGCGGCATCATATTCAAAGGTCACATAGAGCCGCGCCGGATAATCGTCGCCGTCCTTTCGCCCCACATCGCTCTTCTTCAGCAGATGCTCCACCTTCCAGCGCCATCGAACGATCGGGTACTCCTTGGGATCGATCTTCACTTCCTTGGTGAGCCCGGAGGCGGCGGCCTGGCTGACCGCTTTCACGACGACCGTGTCGCCGTCTTTCACCAGCGTATAGACCGTGTGTTTTTGGACTTTCTTGAAGGTCAGGGGCTTCCAGCCTGCCGGCGCGGCGGCCCCTTCCGGCTCAGCCGAAAACTTGCCGATCTCCATGATCGGCCCACCATCGGCCTGCACGAAGCCCACTGAGCAGATCACGAGACACACCCCGAGGAATCGACTCAACTGCCGCATGAAGGCACCTCCCTTTCGGACCTCTGATGTCACCTACGGGATCGGGGGCTCGGCAGATCTGTGTGACTCATCACTTCCTCATCCACGCGAACAGCTTGGTCAAGAAGCGCTTCTTTCCCTCCGTGAAGGTCGTCTTTCGCCAAAGGTACTCACTCTTCACACTCACCGCGCTCGATTGCACGCACACAAACCATCGCTATTATGTGCGGGGGGCGAGGA
>SWDL01000087.1 GCA_005116795.1 Nitrospira sp.
AACGCACGGCGTCTTCGATTTTCTCAGCCCGCACGCTATCCTGATAGCTTCCGAATCGATGCACCGTATCACCGATCAGAACAAGCACATGTTCCTTCAACTCATGGCGGCACCGGGCGAACGCGCGCACGAGTGTCCGATGATTCTTGCGGGGGTCAGCTCCGCCGACGAAGAGCACATACGGGCGGTCGGGGATCCGTAACCGGGCTTTGAGAGCCGCCACCTGATTCGCTGCCACTTCTGCGCTGAACTCGGAGGATACCCCCAAAGTCACCACTCGGATGTGGTCGGAGGACAGCCCATACAGTTCTTGGAGATCATGGGCGGAACTGCTGGAGATCGTGATCACTTTGCGCGCACGACGAGCCGTTCTTCTGGTTCTGAAGAAGGAGAGCCGCTGGCCAAGGAACTTCGTCGAGTACTCAGGGTGACGATCGAGCCAGAGGTCGGGGATCGTGACAACGCCACCGGCTCGCCCCTGGGTTCGCATCTTGAAGTTGGTCCCGTGGAAGAGATCGAGTCGATCGGTCTTCCCTCGACTCCCCATCTGCCAGCGCCTGGCCTCCACCCATTGGAGACGCGGTGCGGCAGGCCATCCTTCGATCGTCCCGTTGCGGAGCGTGCCCGGAGGGACGTACGCCACGAGGTCTAGATCCTCCTTGAGATCGAGCAGGCTCCTCAACAGATGATCGGTAAGGACACCGATGCCGCCGCGGTCGCCGAAGATGGGACTGGCGTCGATACCAACTCGCATGCCTAGCGGTTCTTTCGCGATGTCCGCACAGAAGGCGAGGCCTTGAGCAGCCTGGCAGGATTTCCGGCGACCACCGCTCCGGCAGGTACGTCCTTCGTCACCACCGCCCCCGCCCCGACGATGGCCCGCTCGCCGATCGTCACATCCCCGAGGATCACCGCTCCACTCCCGATCGATGCCCGAGACTTGACCACGATGGGCTGCACGCGCCAATCCGCATCAGTTTGCAGCACGCCCGATCTCGTTGTCGCTCGGGGATACTTGTCATTGATGAACACGACGTGATGCCCCACAAAGACCTCATCCCCGATCGTTACGCCCTCGCAGATGAAGCTGTGACTCGAAATCTTGCACCGCTTCCCGATGACCGCCCCCTTCTGAATCTCGACAAAGGACCCGATCCGTGAGTCATCATTGATTCGACACCCGTACAGATTCACGAAGCCGAAAATCTTGACGTTGTGGCCCAGCTTGACGTCTTTGGCGATCTGCTGGAATGGCTGCTTCGTCCGCCTCACAGTTTGATGGCTTTTCCTTTCCGGCTCAGTGACCGGTCCGCCGCTGCCAGCAACTGCACGTTCTCCAGACCGGCCTGTCCATCGCTGAGGGGCTTCGCGCCCGTCGCCACGCAGGTGAGAAAATGTCCGCAGGCCGTCTCCAGCGCCTCCGTCTGATCCACCTTCGGCGCCCACATGTCACCGGCACGATACTGGACCAGCAATTGATAACGTTCGGCTTCCGAATGCATTTCCACGCCCTTATCGAAGACTTTCACTTGATTGTCGGGATCGAGGTGGTCGTAGACGATCATCCGCTTGCTCCCTCCGATCAGCGTCCGGCGGACCTTCACGGGGGACAGCCAATTGAGATGAAAGTGCGCCAGCATGCCGTCTGAGAACTCGATCGTGACATAGGCCAGGCTCTCCGTCTTCCACCCTTTCGAATGAGGCAGCCGGGCCCCGACCGCCCACATGGTCGTCGGCCTCGCCCCCAGCACGTGGGACATGATCGAGAAATCATGTGGGGCTAAGTCCCAGAGTACGTTCGTGTCCTGCTGGAAGAGGCCCAGATTGACGCGAACGGAATCGTAGTAATACACATCCCCGACGTCACCGGACTGGACCAGGCCTTTGATCGTCTTGACCGCTCCGCTGTACACGAAGGTGTGGTCCACCATCAACGTGAGCTGCCGGCGCTCCGCCAACGCGACCAAGCGCTCGGCGTGTGTCACGGTGCCCGCCATCGGCTTCTCAACCAGCACATGCTTCCCATTGTTGAGCGCACGACTCGCCAGATCGAAGTGGGTGCTGATGGGGGTGCTGATGACGACGGCGTCGATTCCCTTGTCGGCCAACACCTCGTCCGCCGATCGGACAGTCCGCAATCCCGGATACAGCCGGGCAGCCCCCGCCAGCCGGTTCTCGTCGCAATCAGCCACGGCGACGACCTCGCACTCGGGATTCTTGAGGAAATTCCGTAGGAGATTCGGCCCCCAATAGCCATAGCCGATCAGGCCCACGCGCACGCGACCAGCGCCTTTTCCCGATCGCGACATCTCAGACATGCTCCTTCATGTATCGTTGGACACGATCGGCCACATAGTCGATTTGCTCGGCCCGGAGTTCCGGAAACATCGGCAGGGACAGGACCGAACGAGCACAGGATTCCGCCACCGGACAATCACCGGGGCGATACCCGAGAGCGGCAAAGGCCTGGGTGAGATGGAGGGGAACCGGATAATGGAGGCCCGTCGCAATGCCATACCCTTGAAGGAAGGCGCGCAGACCATCGCGATGCTGGGCGGGCACCCGGATCACGTAGAGATGAAAGACGTGGGTCGCATGGTCTCGCACGGTCGGCAATTGCACGCCAGGCGTGCCTGACAAGCGCGCGGTGTAGCGCGTCGCATGCGCCGCACGCCGCTCGTTCCATTGCCGCAACCGCTTGAGCTTCACCAGCAAGACGGCCGCCTGAAGGCCGTCCAGCCGGCTGTTGAACCCGATGAGCTCATGCTCGTACTTCTTGACCCCGCCATGGTCCCGCAATTTGCGAAGGGTCGATGCGAGATCATCCCGGTTGGTGGCCACCGCTCCGGCATCCCCGTAAGCCCCCAAATTCTTGCCAGGGTAAAAGCTAAAGCAGGCCGCATCGCCGAAGCCGCCGATGGGGCGCCCTCGATACGTCGCGCCATGGGCCTGGGCGGCATCCTCAAGGATCGAAAGACCGTGGCTCTTCGCCAGAGCCTCCAAGGACGCCAGGTCCGCCGGTTGACCATAGAGATGCACCGGGATAAGAGCCTTGGTTCTTGGAGAGATCTTCGCTTCAACCCGGCCGACGTCGATCGTATACGAGTCCGGGTCAACGTCGACGAATACCGGTCTGGCCCCAGCATGGGCAATGGCTTCCGCCGTGGCCACGAAAGAATTGGCCGCGGTGATCACCTCATCGCCCGGTCCCACCCCCAGGGCCTTCAACGAGAGGAGGAGCGCGTCCGTTCCATTCGCAACCCCGATGACGTGTCGCACCCCCAGAAACCGACTAAAGGCCTGTTCGAACTGCTCGGCGTAAGCGCCCAGGATGTAGGCGCTTGTGTCCAGCACCGCGTCGAGATGCGGCCGGAGTTCCTCCTTGAGATCGGCATACTGGGCCGGCAAATCCAAGAAGGGAACGCTCATGGTCTGCGCGTGGCTGGGCAGGATCATGGTTGGCTCGGCGCTGTCGCGCTACCGGGCTTGCCAGGGGACGCCGCATGGAGCCGCTCCCAGGATTTGGCGTATTTCACAAATGTGTGCAGCCCGGCGAACCCGGCCACGATCATCCCGTGAATGCCGTCTCGCCACCCTTGTTTCAGCACGTAGGTCTTGAAGGCCGTTACCAGATGGTTTCCGCCGATGTCCAACTTGGAAATATTCGACCGCTGTTTCAGCTTGTCGTCGGCGCCGAGCGAGGTATAGCGCATCATCTTCTGCACGTGCCACTGAATCGTGGGCATGCTGAAATGATCCATCGGTGAACGGAGTCGGACCGACGTTCCGTTGAGATACAACGGCTCGTGCAGGGGAATTTCCCCATATCGTCCGAGCTCCCGCCGGAAGAGACGGGGGGTATAATCCGGATAGATGCCGCCGAATTGGATCCATTTCCCGTAGAAGTAGTTCCGTCGGGGGACTTCGTAGGCGGCGACTTCCGCAGGAGGTCCCTGGCGAAAGATCTCGCCGATCTCCTGTCGAAGCTCAGATGTGACGCGCTCATCCGCATCGATCACAAACACCCAGCTTGTGGTCGCCTGCTCCAGCGAAAAATTTCGTTGAGCCCCGTAACCGGGCCAAGGCCGTGTGAAGACCTTGGCCCCCATCCCCTTGGCGATCTCAACCGTCCGGTCGGTACTGCAGGCATCAATCACGATGCGCTCATCCGCCCACTTCACCGATTCGAGACAGCCGCCGATGTTGTGCTCCTCGTTTTTGGTGATGATCAGCGCGGCGATCTTCATCGTCGTTCGTTCCTCGTGAAGCGTCGTGCGCGAACCAACTTCAGAATCTGTTGATCTGTCGATTTGTTGATTGGGCGGATACCCCTACATTCAACAGATCACCAAATCCTCAGATATCTTCCGCTTCACGCTTCACGAACGACGTCACGATGGAACTCTGGCACGACCGCATTCTTATTCTGGATTTCGGGTCCCAGTACACCCAGCTCATTGCGCGCCGGGTCCGGGACGCCCAGGTCTATTCACAGATTCTTCCCTGCACGGTTCCGCCGGCGACCATCCTGGCCTATCGTCCGAAGGGGTTGATTCTGTCCGGCGGGCCGGCCAGCGTCTATGACCGCAAGGCGCCCTCGATCTCGAAGACCCTGCTCGACCAAGGCATTCCCATTCTCGGCATCTGCTATGGGATGCAACTGGTGACCCGCCTTCTTGATGGGGACGTGGTGAAAGCCCCGCATCGAGAGTATGGTCGGGCGGAGCTGCGCATCGATGACGCCGGCGATTTGTTCAAGGGGGTCGGCACACCAGGGGCCACGACGGTCTGGATGTCGCACGGCGATCGCATCGAGCGCATGCCGCCGGGATTCCGATCGATCGCCCACACCGATAATTCACCGGTCGCCGCCATGAAAATGGACGGCGACGGCCGCCGGATCTTCTGCCTGCAATTCCATCCCGAGGTGGCGCACACGACCGAAGGGACCACGATCCTGCGCAACTTCGTGTACGGCATCTGCGGGTGCAAGCCGACATGGACCATGCGGTCCTACGTCGACACGGCAGTCCGGCAGATCCGCGAGCACGTGGGGAAGGAGCCGGTGATCTGTGCCCTCAGCGGCGGCGTGGATTCCTCGGTGGCGGCGGCGCTCACCCATCGCGCGATCGGGAATCAGCTTACCTGCGTGTTCGTCGACAATGGAGTCCTGCGGGCCGGCGAAGGCGAGCAGGTCCAAAAGAGCTTCGCCGGCCAGGTAAAACTCAACCTCCGCTTCCTGGACCCAAGCAAGCAGTTTTTGGCCGCGTTGAAATCGGTCGCCGATCCCGAACGGAAGCGCAAGATCATCGGCCGGCTCTTTATCAAGAATTTTGAGGCGGAATCCAAGAAGCTGGGGCGGATCCGATTCCTCGTGCAGGGGACTCTGTACCCCGACGTCATTGAGAGCGTGAGCTTCCAGGGCCCTTCCGCCACCATCAAGACGCATCACAATGTGGGGGGACTGCCGACCAGGATGAAGCTGCGCCTGATCGAGCCGCTTCGCGAGCTCTTCAAGGACGAGGTGCGCGCGCTCGGGAAAGAGCTGGGCCTGCCCGATGAGATCATTTGGCGGCAGCCGTTCCCAGGGCCAGGGCTGGCGATCCGCGTGCTCGGCGCCGCGACCAAGGAGCGGTTGGCGATCGTGCGGGGAGCGGACACCATCGTCGACCAGGAAATTCGCGCCGCGGGCCTCTATCGGGACATCTGGCAGGCCTTTGCGGTGCTGTTGCCCGTCCGGACGGTCGGCGTGATGGGCGATCAGCGGACCTACGAGTATGTGATTGCGATTCGAGCCGTGACCAGCCTTGACGGCATGACCGCCGACTGGGCAAGGATACCGCCCGAGCTGCTCGGCAAGATCTCGAATCGGATCATCAACGAGGTGCGCGGCGTGAACCGGGTCGTGTACGATATCAGCTCGAAACCGCCTTCCACCATTGAATGGGAGTGAACGGCCTCATGGTCAATGGGTAATGGTTAATGGTGACGCCTGAAAACAGGCGGTGTGTTCTTCATCAACCATATCCCATCAACCATGAACCATAACCTTTTTATGCTTGTTCGGTTGCAAAAATTGATCGCCGGAACCGGGTTGGCTTCGCGCCGGAAGGCCGAGGCGATGATCGCCGAGGGACGCGTCATGGTCAATGGCCGGGTGATCACGGAATTAGGGACGAAAGTGGACCCCGGGCGTGACCACGTGAAGGTGGACGGGAAGCACCTCACGTCGGCGCAACCGCACGTCTATGTGTTGCTGAACAAACCGAAGCATGTGATGTCGACGTTGGATGATCCGGGCGGACGGCCGACGGTGAAGAATTTGCTGCATGGCGTCAGCGTGCGCGTGTTTCCGGTCGGTCGGCTGGATTTCGACAGCGAAGGGCTGATGCTGCTCACGAACCACGGCGATCTGGCCCAGGCGCTGCTGCACCCGCGCTACCACGTGCCGAAGACCTATCTCATCAAGGTCAAAGGCGTCCTGACGGATGACGAGATCCGGCGGCTGGAACAGGGCGTGAAGCTTGAGGATGGGATGACGAGTCCGGCCGCGGTGAAGAAGGTGAAGAAGGCCGAGGCCAACTCCTGGCTGGAGGTGACGATCGGCGAAGGACGCAAGCATCAGGTGAGGCGGATGTTGGAGGTCGTGGGCCATGCGGTCTTGAAGCTCGTGCGG
This sequence comes from Nitrospira sp., assembly GCA_005116795.1. Taxonomy (GTDB): domain Bacteria; phylum Nitrospirota; class Nitrospiria; order Nitrospirales; family Nitrospiraceae; genus RSF151. Next base: position 6,677 of record SWDL01000087.1, read on the forward strand.
GTGCGAATGGGCCCGCTGTCGTTGGGGGATCTCGCCCCCGGCGAGATCCGGTTTCTGACCGATCGGGAGGCCAACGCGCTGCGCGCGCTCGTGGAGCAGCGGCTGACGTCGGAGCAGGAGGGACAACCGATGCGCCGGCGGCGCAAGCCGTCTCGCCGTCCTGCCGGCTGGGCTCGGCCCAAGAAAGCGAGAGCCCTATGATGATCCGGACGCATCGTTGCGGCGAACTCGGGAAGGCTCAGGTCGGCCGGACGGTCGTATTGAACGGCTGGGTGCAACGGCGCCGCGACCACGGCCAGGTCGTCTTCATCGATCTGCGGGATCGGCAGGGTCTCACGCAGATTGTCTTCAATCCTGAAATCAACTACGCCGCCCATGCACGGGCCCACGTGCTCCGTAGCGAGTTCGTGGTCGCCGTCAAGGGCCGGGTGAGTCCGAGGCCGGACGGCTCGGCGAATCCCCATCTCGCCACCGGTGCGATCGAAGTGATGGTCCACGAGGTGGAGATTCTGAACGAGGCCGAAACCCCGCCGTTCATGATCGAAGACGACATGGATGTCACCGAGGCGCTTCGCCTCAAGTATCGGTATCTGGACCTTCGCCGGCCGAAGATGCAGCGTCTGTTGGGGCTCCGCCATGGGGTCATGCAGGAGGTCCGCGCGGTCCTGAACGGCCAAGGCTTCCTCGAAATCGAGACGCCCATGCTCACGAAGAGCACGCCGGAGGGCGCCCGTGATTATCTGGTCCCCAGCCGCGTCAATCCTGGTCAGTTTTACGCCCTGCCGCAGTCGCCGCAGTTATTCAAGCAGATCCTCATGGTGGCGGGAACGGATCGGTACTACCAGATCGCGCGGTGCTTCAGGGATGAGGACTTGCGGAACGACCGGCAGCCGGAATCTACCCAGATCGACATGGAGCTCTCATTCGTCGACCGCGAGCAGGTCATGGATCTGGCCGAGGGGATGGTGCGCCAGGTGGCGAGGACCGTCGGGGGCATCGACCTCTCCGGGGCGTTCCCTCGATTGACCTTTGCGGAAGCGATGGGACGCTATGGGTCCGACAAGCCGGATCTCCGGTTCGGGATGCCCTTGCACGATGTCAGTGCCTTCGCCGGATCGACCGAGTTCAAGGTCTTCAAGGAGGCCGTGGCGAAGGGAGGCCTCGTCAAGGCCCTGATCGTCAAGCAAGGCGCCTCGATGGCCCGGAGCCGCATCGATGCCCTGGGCGAAACGGCCAAGACGTTCGGGGCGAAGGGCCTGGCTTGGGTCAAAGTGACGGGGCCGGCACAGCTCGAGTCCGTCGTCGCGAAGTTCCTTGACGCCAACGCCTTGCTGTCCGCCTTGCCGGAGGCGTCGGTGGGGGATCTGATTCTGTTCGGGGCGGATCGCGCCAAGATTGTGCACGACGTGTTGGGCCGTATTCGCCTCCTGTTGGGCGAGGAGCTCAAGCTGATCGACCAGTCGGCCTGGTGTCCACTGTGGGTCACGGACTTCCCGCTCCTGGACTACGACGAAGGTGAGAAACGCTACACGGCAATGCACCATCCCTTCACCGCGCCCCTGGACGAAGATCTCTCGCTCTTGGAACGTGACCCGTTACGAGTCCGGGCGAAGGCCTATGACCTGGTCCTGAACGGAAATGAAATCGGCGGGGGGAGCATCCGTATTCATCGGCGAGAGGTGCAAAGCACGGTCTTCGATCTTCTGGGGATCGGGAAGGACGAGGCCAAGGCGAAGTTCGGGTTTTTGCTGGAAGCGCTCGAGTTCGGCGCGCCGCCTCATGGCGGCATTGCCTTCGGGTTGGACCGGCTGGTCATGCTCCTCGGTCAGGCGGACTCGATCCGCGACGTGATCGCCTTCCCGAAAACGCAGAAGGCCCACTGTCCCATGACCGACGCGCCTTCCTCCGTCGATCCCACACAGCTCCGCGAACTCTCCATCAAGCTCGACCTCATCGAGTAAGCCGCCAGGCCATCCGCCATCATTTATTTTACGGCAATAGCTTCCGGCCTATTCCTAAAGTAGTACTTTTCTTTATTTTCTGAGCATCCAAGCCTGATCCCCCCTTGCTTTTTCCGACCTCACCAGGGGTAGAATGGGCGCCAGGTTGTTGATTTCTGACCGAGCCTGGAGGGTAATTCCATGAACCCGAAACATCTTCTGCTCGTGACAATGGTGGGCTTTCTCGCGGGATGTTCCCTCCTGATCTCGAATGAGACGACATTTCTCGAGTCCGGCCAGGACCGGGCGACGCAGCAAGAGGTGCGGTCGCAATGGGGAGACCCTGCCGCCACCGCGGCGAAAGACGAGGGGACCTCGGTCTGGGTCTATCGTGTGAGGACGGAGCAACCCGGCAACCGGATGACGGCCCCTGGAACCTGGTGCGATGAATTCGTGCTCACCTTCGACCGGACTTCGGTGCTCCGTCGGTGGACCCGACAGTCCTACTATCATGCCGGTGAACTCATGCCCCAGTCTTGTGTGCCCGAGGGATTCCAGTCCGGCTCCTAAGCATGCGGTGATCCTCCGTCGCCTTCTCCACGCGTTCTTATCTCCTACTTCATTCCGAATCGTTCCACCGCCTCTTTAATCAACATCGATAGACGTTCCTTCTTGATGACCTGATGCGGGTGTAGCCGCACCTCCGCGTTCGGGGGGCAGAAGGGAACCTGTGGACGGGCGCCTGGATCGTCATCGCGACGAGCCAGGATGGTCTGATCCGGCGGAGTCTGCTGCGGCATGCGGAGCACGATCAATCGATCGTGGGGCTCCAGGATGCAGGAAGGCGCATATCCATGGGGGCGAGCCCAGGACGACGAAATTCCTCGCCGCATTGTCCACAACTGAGCAGGGCTTCGCAAGGGGACGCGGGTGACTCGGCCCCGGTCACCCTAGGCAGGTCAGGCCGAGAAGGCTTTGGTGGGTGTGGCCTCGGCCGTCTCAAGACTCTGAGCCAGGGCCTGGATTGCGCGAGCCGCCGGCGACGCGGGGGCCGTTTCCATCACGGGCGTTCGCCGGCAGATCGCCCTGGGCATGGCGGGGTCGTCCGGGACAAAGCCCAAGTAGGACAGTTCGATGGGCGCGCGTCCGCCGTCGGATAAAAAGCGGGCGATCACCGACTGCAGTTGGTTCGACACGAACAGCGCCTGCGGCTCGTCCGGCGCCTGATTGACGATCAGGGAGAACCGGCGACGCTGCTGGGTGGTCGCCATGACCTTGATCGTGGCGTAGGCGTCGGTCATGGACGTCGGCTCGGGCGTGGCGACGATGATGACTTCCTGCGCCAGCGACGCCGTGTAGAGGACCACATCGGAGAGACCGGCCCCGGTGTCGAACAAAAGATAATCGTACCGCCCTTCCAGGGTCTGCACAAGTTCCGGCAGCCGCTCGCGCAGGTCCGTCGTCATCCGCGCATAGTCGGCCGCCCCCGACGCGGCAGCCAGCACATGGAGTCCACCCGGTCCCGGCACAATGGCGTCGTCCAAGGCACAGGCGCCGGAGATCACCTCGTGGAGCGTGACGGTGGGACTCACATTCAGCACGATATCCAGATTGGCCAGGCCCAGGTCGGCATCGATGATGAGGACCCGGCGTCCGGTCCGCGCAAGGGCCCAGGCCAGATTGGCGGTCAGACAGGTTTTCCCCACGCCGCCCTTGCCGCTGGTGATCGCCATGGTTCTGGCGTGAGTCGGTGCGACGCTCATGAGGTGGGGCTCCGTTGAAAGAGGGCGGTCCGTTCGGCTGTGGACACGGCCGGGACGGTCTGTGGCTCGCACGACACGCGATTCCGTCCCTGGGATTTGGCCAGATAGAGATGGCGATCCGCGCGTTCCACCAGCGCGGACGCGCTCAAGACCGCCCAGGGGAGGGACGAGGCCAGACCAAGGCTGGCGGTCACCTGGATCGTGGTGCGGTCCGGGAGCGTCATCGGTTCATTCGCGATGCATTGGCGTAGGCGTTCGGCGACGCGCGGCAGGGAGATGACCGCGCTATTCGGCAGGATCATCGCAAACTCTTCGCCGCCATAGCGCGCGATCGTATCCATCGGGCGCAGATTGTCTTTCAGGCGGCGCGCGATCACGCGCAGCACCTGATCGCCGGCCGGGTGGCCGTAGGTATCGTTGATGGTCTTGAAATGATCGATGTCGGTCAGGATGAGGGCGAGGGGTTCCTGCGTCCGTCCTGCCCGGTCCAGCTCGCGGTCCAGAGTCGCGCGAAAGTGACGGGCGTTGGCCACTCCCGTCAGTCCATCCTGCGACGACAACTCACAGAGGATCGAGAGCACGCGTTCCACGAGCGCCTGGCCCTTGAGACCCTGCGCCACGGGATCGGGATAGCCGGCCTGGCGCGCGAGACGGAGCGCCTCGGTCAGGTCGACACCGAGGACGCCCGTAAGATGAGCCTCATCCGATTGTGTGGGAGTCGCGCTCATGGGGTGGACTTCCTATCAGGAGACTCTCCCTACTTCGGTCCGAACGGGGGCAAACTTGATGAACGGCAGCCTGTGCGTCTCCACGTGGCCCTGCGGAGAATGGAGGGCCCCCGCTACCGCTAGTCTGCTCGTCGGAGTTCGAGCGCCGACCGCTTGAGGGGAGGTGCGCCCTGATGCGATGGACCCTGCCGGCATTGATGGGCATCGGAGTGATCGTGAGCAGATGCGCGTCCTTGAAGTGAAGGACGCCCAGTATCTCAAGTCGGTAGAGGGCAAGGCCGCGCAAGCCGACCTGTGGAAAGAGCTCGGCGCGCCGTCGCCGGCTTGAATAGTGAACGAAGAGATGGTACCAAAAGCTGCACGATAATATAGTC
>SWDL01000088.1 GCA_005116795.1 Nitrospira sp.
GCACCGACGCTGCCGTACCGCAGCCGGTGCAGCCCCATGTAGAGGTTGTAGGCGCCGAGCCCGATCGTGGCGACGGCCAACGCCATGTGCGTCGCGAACAGGGGCACGTACCACACCCAATAGTCCCGCTCACTGCCGCCGAATCGTTCGCGACCGAATACCAACTGTTTGGTCACATAGGCCACGAGCCAGATGCCGACGATCGTACAGGCGATCATCATGCGGCGGGAGTGGTGCGCGACATCATGCCGGTGCGCGGCCCGAACCCCGGCCAGGGCGACGAGGTAGGCTCCCGTGATGCTGCCCAAGACCGCGTACCACAGAAGCGTCTTCAGATCCATGACGCCCTCCGTCGACGACGGGAAGTGTCTCGCGTTTCCGGATTCGGACGCTTCACGCTTCACGTTTAACGCTTCACGAGGTTCAGACGCTTCACGCGCCTGGGTACCAGACAAACAGGAGGAGGTACACCAGATACGCCGTGGCCATGGTGCCGGAAAAAGTCCAGATCAGGAGCTTGCCGAGCCGCCGGTGCAAGGACATCCCAGCCGACATGGCGCCGACGCTCGATGGCGCGGCCCTGCCGATGTTCGAGGCCGTGCCGGTGCGCGCCGGTCAAGTGCTCTCGCTCGGCTATGTCAAG
>SWDL01000089.1 GCA_005116795.1 Nitrospira sp.
GAGCAGATCGATGGACGGTCCGTGGCCATGGGGCAAGCCGCCCTCACCCTTCACACGAAGGGCGCCGCCGTGCTGGAGTTTCCGATGGGATGGCGGCTCGACTTGTTGAAGGCCATCAGCGATCCGAACATCGCGATCCTCTTGATGACCGTGGGCACGATCGGGATTCTGGCGGAGCTCTACAATCCGGGCGCGATTCTGCCCGGCGTCGTCGGAGCGATCAGCCTCATCATGGCCTTCTATTCTCTGCAGTCGCTCCCGATCAACTACGCGGGGGTCCTTCTGGTATTGCTGGGGATTGTGCTGTTCATTCTGGAGTTCACGGTGACCAGCTACGGCATTCTGACCCTCGGAGGGCTGGCCGCGATGGTGTTAGGGAGCCTGATGCTGGTGAAGACGGATGCGCCATTCCTGCAAGTCTCCCTGTCGTTTCTGATCCCGACCATCCTCACCGTCGCCGGGATTGTTTCGGCGATGACCTGGCTGGCGCTCAAGGCCAAACGGCGACGCCCGGCCATGGGTGCCTCGCGCATGGTGGGCGATGTGGCGGTGGCGAGGACGGATATGCATCCGCGAGGCCAGGTGCTGTTGCACGGAGAAATCTGGGAGGCCATCAGCGAGGAGCCCCTTCGAGCCGGAGAGCAGGCCGAAGTCAAAGCCGTCCAGGGGCTGACCCTCACCGTCGCCCCGCGTCGTCCATCCATCTAGCCCTGAGCAAAGGAGAACGAACGATGCCGCTCATCATCCCCGCCATCCTCGTGCTGGTGCTTCTGTGGATGAGCTTCAAGGTTCTCATGGAGTACGAACGAGGCGTGATCTTTTTCCTAGGCAACTTTCAAGCCGTGAAGGGGCCGGGACTGATTCTGGTGTTTCCCTTCATCCAAAAAATGGTCCGGGTGAATCTCCAGACCGTCACCATGGAGGTGCCGTCACAGGACGTCATCACCCGCGACAACGTCTCGGTCAAGGTGAGCGCGGTCATCTTCTTGCGCGTGGTGGGCGCCGAGCGGGCGATTCTCGCGGTCCAGGACTACGTGTATTCGACCTCGCAGATCGCGCAGACGACCCTGCGGAGCATCTTGGGCCAGAGTCTCCTGGACGACCTGCTCGCCAAACGCGATGAGATCAACGCCGAACTGCAACGCATTATCGATCAGCAGACGGAACCCTGGGGCGTGAAGGTGTCGGCCGTCGAAGTCAAGAACGTGGATCTCCCGCAGGAAATGCAGCGGGCCATCGCGCGTCAAGCCGAAGCGGAGCGGGAGCGACGGGCGAAAGTGATTCATGCGGAAGGCGAGTTTCAAGCAGCCCAACGACTGACCGACGCTGCGAACGTGATGAGCCAGAATCCGGTGGCTTTGCAACTGCGGTACTTGCAGACGCTGGTCGAGATCGCCGCGGAGAAGAATTCCACCACGATTTTTCCGATTCCGATCGACATTCTGACGCCGTTCATCAAGAGTCTTTCGAAGCAAGAGTAGCTCCGTCCTTTGCGCGCACCGCACGGGGTCCATTGAGCCGACCCACTAGTCCTTCCGGCCTGCTCTCACTTGCTTCTCATTAGAACGTTCTAATTGGCCGACCTGCACCTGTGTCGTTCCTGCGGCACAGGTGTGCCCGTTTGCCACAGTAAGCAATCCGAGCGGCTTCCGGCATCGTAGTGTTTTTTACGGGGCGGCCAGGTCCAAAGACCCATAAACCACATGAATGCTCGACAAATCGTGACTTTGGCCTGGTGAATCTTCCAGTTGCCGGGCGGCTCTAAATGGTTATCTGCGGAAAGAACAGGATTTGCATCGTTCGGCCTCATGATGAGGAATCATCCTGGAAGGAAGATGGGGGGCCAGACTCACTGGTCCAAGGAGTCACCATGAAGAGACCTGATCTGCTCCAAGAACCTGAGTCGGGGACACACCCCCTGCCCGGTCTGGATCCGGAGATTGACGACCCTGAAGCGAGCGATCTGCTCGATTTGATCGTGCGGGACGGCAACGCCTCAGGGAAGGATGAGAAAGAGGAGCGAGACGAGGAGGCGGAGCGGGCCGCCGAATCCGTCAAGAAGGATGGTCCGTTCGCGCTCGAATCGATGTACTTTCGCTCCTTCGGTAATCGCGCCTTGTTGACCCGGCAGGAAGAGGTGGCGCTGGCCAAGCTGGTGGATGAAGGGTCCCGGGATATTCGGCTGGCCATCAAAGACGCGGTGGGCGTGGCCGGGCGGATGAAGCGGACCGAGTTCGTGGACGGGGTGGTGGAGGCCCTGACTGAGATTCGCCGCTTGAGCGGACTGTCCGCGACGGATGTCGATCGTGCCGAAGACGATCTGGCCGCCCTGATCCGTGAGGCGCGGGGCGCCGGCAAGGTCGCGGCATACCGGGTGAAACTCCTGACCCGCTCGTTGCGACAGATTCACACGGCCCGCGTGGGGATGGAACGGGCGAAAGACGAATTGGTTCGGCGCAATCTGCGGCTGGTCGTCGATATCGCCAAGCGCTATAACGGGCGGGGGTTGGGCCTGCTGGACCTCGTCCAGGAGGGCAACATCGGCTTGATGAAAGCCACCGAGCGGTTCAAGTACCGCAAGGGATTCAAGTTCAGCACCTATGCCACGTGGTGGATCCGCCAAGGCATCACGCGGGCGCTGGCGGACCAATCACGGACGATTCGGATCCCGGTGCATCTGACGGAGGCCTCGCAGCGGATCGTACGAACCTCGCGTCGGCTGGTTCAAGCCCTGGGCCGTGAACCCAAGTCGTTCGAGATCGGGCGGGTGCTGCACATCGCCCCGGCCCGGATCGAAGAAACCATGCAGGCGTTTCAGGAACCGGTGTCCCTGGACAATCCGGTGAGCGACGGAGAAACGAGTCTGGGCGAGTTGATCCCGGACCGCCTCGCGGTGCAACCGGACACGAACGTGCATCGCTCCGAGCGGGCGAAAGAGTTGGAGCGCATTCTGGCCATGCTGACCCCTCGTGAACAGACGGTGATCCGGTTGCGGTTCGGCATCGAGCAGGATGAGCCCTGGACGCTGGAGCAGGTGGGGCAGAGTCTATCGGTCACCCGGGAGCGCATCCGTCAGATTGAGGCCAAGGCGTTGAAGAAGCTCAAGACGCCGGCCGTTCGAGAAATGTTCGAAGCGATCCGTTGACGGGCACAATGGATCCAGAGGGGGCGGGGCCACAAGCCTCGCCCCCTTTTCTTTTGTGAGATCGCCACGCTTTCCGAGATGGTTGGGTTTGTGAGAGAATGCGCCGTTTTGCGGTTGGAGTCGAGGCGCCACGGGTCACTCTCAAGCTCAATCGGGGCGTGCCGGCGGTCCAGGTGGAATCCATCACGCCGGCTGGGCAGTTCGGGGTCCAGGGCGGCGATATCATCACGGCGGTAGACGGCGTCCAGGTGAAAGAGGAGCGGTCCATGGCGCTTCTTCCATCCCTGAGAGACTCGATGCGTGACCCACGCGAGGACGGCGGCGGCGGCCACGACGTGCCCTCGAGTTCGACGAGACGACCGGCGCGTCTCTGGTCCACCGGGGTCGTTCCCTACGAGGCGGCGTGGAGGCTTCAGCGGCGCCTCGTGGAGGATCGTCTCGCCGGACAAGGTGTAGATACGGTCTTGCTCCTGGAACATCCGCCGACCTTTACCATGGGACGACGAACCCTTGAGGCTCATTGGGGAGGCGATGAGTCATCCATGAGCCGTGATGGCTTTTCGGTCTATCGGATCGAGCGAGGCGGGTCCGTGACCTATCACGGACCGGGCCAAGTGGTCGGCTACCCGATTCTCTGCCTGCAGGACTACTGCGCCGGCCCGAAAGCGTACATGGGCCGGCTGGAAGAAGTCCTCATTCGGACGCTGGCCGACTGGGACATCCGGGGGTATCGCGGAGCAGGACTCCCCGGCGTGTGGGTGGGCGACCCGCCTGCCAAGATCGCAGCCATGGGCACACATATCCGCCGAGGCGTGACCATGCATGGATTTGCGCTCAATGTCACGGTCGATCTGATGCCCTTTCAGCGCATCGTCCCCTGTGGCATCGCCGGCTGTCACGTGACGAACATGACGGAGCTTCTGGGGTCGGCGCCGGAGAGCGCGCAGGTCACACGGCGGCTGGCCGACCATCTTGCCCAGGTCTTTCAGATGCACTGGA
>SWDL01000145.1 GCA_005116795.1 Nitrospira sp.
GAACACCACGCCAGGCTGGGCCGCGAGGTAACGATAGAGCGTTTCGAGATGGACGAAGCGGTGCGGCTGCCCGGAAAGATAGGCATGGAGCGGGATCGGCATGATCTTGGCCCGCTTCGCGCTCTCCTTGTGGAGCTGCGCGAACTGGTCGACGCCGCGCTCATGGAAGTGCTTCCCCTCGTGATGGGCGAGCGCCATGACCGCAATGTCGTTCATGTCGAAGGTGTAGGGAAGCGTCACCATGTCGCCGTGCGCCGTCTTGATCCAGGACGGCTCGTCGTCGTGGACATAGTCGCCCGTGTATTTGAGCCCTGCCAGCGCCAGGTGATCGGGCGTCTCGAGGGTCTGCGTCATGCCCGGCGCGAGCCACCCGATCGGGCGTGTTCCCGCCGCCGCCTCAATCGTGTCCAGGGCTCTCTTGATGAATGCCGGCTGGTCGGCGACCGTCTGCATCGGGCGCTGCTCGTGGCCGTGGGCGATGAACTCCCATCCGTCGGCCTTCGCCGTCGCAACGATCTGCGGATAGACCTCGCACAATTGCCCGTTGATCGCCGCCGTTGGCGTGATGCCGAGTGAACGGAAGAGTTCGAAGAAGCGCCAGACGCCGACTCGCATCCCGTACTCGTGCCAGGCCCAGTTCGGCACGTCCGGAAGCTGTGGTACGCCCATCGGGGGTGACAGCACGGTCCGCGGCATGGGGCGCTCGATGTCCCAGACTTCGAGGTTGACCACTGTCCACACCGCCACCCGCGCCCCGCCGGGAAGTGTGAGCGGCGGCCGTTCGGTGATCGGCGAGTAGCGCAGCCGCTCATGCGGCCGCATGGGATCGGTCATGGTCGATCTCCTCGCTATTCGTTGCTACGCGGCCGCGAACACGTAACGTCCACAGTCGATCCAGGGCGGGGTGCGCGACAAGGATAAACTCAACCGAGCGTGTCTCGCGCACCGAAGGCTTCATCGGCGACCCGGGTCGCCGGCAAAATGAATATGATTGGGGTCGGCCATCACATGCCCAGGTCTGCCCCTCGTGCGCCGCTGCCCGGAACGACTGACCACTACATCCGGTCCTTTCCCCCAGAGATTCGGGCGATCCTCACCCGGATTCGCTCCACCATTCGCAAAGCGGCGCCTGCCGCCGAGGAACGAATGAGCTATGGCATGCCGGCGTTCTTCGAGGACGGCGCACTCGTCTACTTTGGGGCCTTCAAGAAACACATCGGTCTCTTTCCTCCCGTGCGCACCGTCGCTCTGAAACGACAGCTCTCGCGGTACGCGGGGCCCAAGGGCAACCTCCAGTTGCCCCTCGACGCGCCGATGCCCTATTCACTCATCACCGAGGTCGTGAAGGCGAGGCTCCGGGAAAACCGCGAGCGCTCGGCTTTCAAGAGGACGAAGACTCAGGTCTAGATTCACCATGTCCGCAGTCGCGACGTGTCTCTGGTTCAACGGTCAGGCCGAAGAGGCCGCTACCTTCTACGTCTCTCTCTTCCCCGATGGACGAATCACCGCTGTCTCGCGCTACGGCGTCGGGGCGCCCTTTCCCGAGGGCACCGCGTTGATGATGCAGTTCTCGCTGGCAGGGCAGCACTTTCAGGCGTTGAACGGCGGGCCGCAGTATTCGCACTCCGAGGCGATCTCCATCTCGATCGGGGTCAAGAACGCGGCTGAGGTCGATCACTTCTGGGATGCGCTCGTCGCCGATGGCGGCCAGGAAGGCCGTTGCGGCTGGCTCAAGGACCGCTTCGGCGTCTCGTGGCAGGTCGTGCCGGAAGGACTGGGTACACAGCGATGCGCGCCATGCTGCAGATGAAGAAGCTGGATCTGGCGGCCATGCGCGCCGCAGCCGACGGAGAGTGACCCGCCGGGCAGCCACACATCGGGGCACGAGTTGCTCAGGACGATATGAATGGTCGGGAGGGCGCTGGGAGGGCGACGTATGGAAGAGAACAGTCGCGCCAGAGACGGATTTTTTGTCCAGCCATGACGCCTAGAAATACGAGATCTGGCCTATTCCAAGAGTTCTCGGTCCTGGCAGTTGAATTGCACGCCGCATCGCAAGACTTCCCAAATCTGCACCGCTGCAAGCGGATCCTGGATTGACATGCGGCGTCACCGCGACGCGTTAGAAGATGGAGTAGCGAGATGGCAATACGCTGGTCAGGTTTCGGAGCCGCTCTGCTCTTGGTCGGGCTGAGCGCGGCGAGCGCGAGCGGAGCTCAGATCACATTCACAGGGGGAACGGTCACTCTGCTCGATGCCTCGACGGTGTCCACGGACACCGTTGTCGTGCATGACGACGTCGACTACTACGACGAAGACGGGTTCCGTCTGGACTTCTTTCCGGACAGTGGCAGCGTCGGATTTGCCACGCATGTGGGTAACTACTATGGCGTCGGCAACGACGTCATTCACTCGCACTGGTCCACAGGCGATTTCGGGGGGGTGGACCTGATCACGATCACGAAGATCGGCGGCGGCACATTCGACCTCAACTACTTCATCCTCACCTCGAACACCGACACTGGAGGATCCACTGCGAGCGGACTCGAGCGGGCGTGGGTCGAAGGCTTTGCAGCGAGTGTCTCCACTGGCGCGCCGCTGCTCCTGCCCTCGGAGGACTGGGGATTCCCTGCCACGCCGATCTTTCTCAGCTCCGCGTTCGACTCGGTCGACGAAGTCCGGATCTTCGTCACGAGCGCGGTCGATTGCTTCGGCATGGACGAGTTCTTCATCGACGAGCCGGCGCCCGGCACCGCCCCGGAACCGTCGAGCCTTCTCCTCTTCGGCAGCGCCCTCGCCGCCCTCGCCGCCTATCGGAGGAAGAAGAAGGCGTAGTCTCCTCTGCCGGCCGGTTCTCAACCTACAAAACGGAGCCTTCGGGGCTCCGTTTTGTTTTTCTGGGCCCTTGTCACTTGCCGCTCATCCTTGCCTGACGCCGGTCCGAGTCGTTTCGATCACTCCTGCAGTGTGCTCAGCGCTTCCTGGAGAATCGTTGCCACCACGCGGTGGCCCTCGGCATTCAGGTGTCCTTCGTTCGGATGAAACCACCGTCCAGGCGTGCGGCGATAGCGGGCTCGAAGCTCGTTCGCGACATCAATGACCACAACGCGCCGCTGCGCGCCCTCTGCGGCGAGACGTCGTCGAAAAAAGTCCTGGAACTGCGCCGAGAGCGACGAAGGCGACTCCACAAGAGAGCTCCCAGCCATCAGAGCCACGACACACTGGATCTCATTCGAGCTGCAGCCGCGCTGCAGACGTTCGAACAGCGCCCAGAACAGACGCAGGGCGTAGCCATGCCGCTCTTCGAACGCCGGATCGTCGCCTGGCGTCGGCAGAACGGTCTCGCTGATGAGGCGGAATAGGTACGAACGCGCCTCCAACTGCTGTCGTAGACTGTTTTGCTGCGGCCGGCTACCCAGGACCATGTCGATCAGCATCGGCTGGCCGGTCCGGCTGGCGGGATTCTCGACGACGGGAGAGTTCTTCAGCGTCAACTCATTGTCAGAGAGGAC